>DASZZN010000032.1 GCA_035544955.1 Candidatus Dormiibacterota bacterium | reverse complement strand
ACGATCACCTTCTTCAACTGCGGTTTGGCAACGTTGGTGGCTTCAAGGTAGACAGGCTCGATATAGAGCAGCGACGTCTCGATTGGGAGGACGAGGAGGTTGCCACGGATCACGCTCGAACCCGGGGCGTTCAACAACGCGAATTGCGACTTGATCAGGGGCGCCTGGTCGATGTTGGCCTCGACCTGCTGCGGGCCGACGACCAGACTGTCTTTGGGGAAACGGAAATCGAAGAGCGTGCCGTAGTCCGGCTGATCGGAGCGCGCCGCCAGATAAGCGATCATGTTCGTCTTGCCGTTCGGCGTGTAGGGCAAGATGGTGAGGAACTCTTCCTTCGCCTCGCCTGGAAGCCTGCTGATCACGTAGAAGGGTCGAATGGGCGAGGCGCTTCCGCCCTGAGACAAATTCTCTTTTGCGATGTTCCAGAGATCGGACCGGAGGTAGAAGACGGTCGGATCGGTCATGTGGAAGTAGGTGAATCGCTCGGCCTGACGGTTAAAGAGGTCGCGCGGGTAACGGATGTGGGCTTGTAGCCCGGCGGGCATGGCGCTGAATGGCTTGAAGAGGCCGGGAAAGATTGACGCGTAGGTGTTGGCGATCGCGTCTTTCGTGTCGATCTGGTAGAAGGTCGTGGTACCGTCGTAGGCGTCGACAACGGCCTTGACGGAGTTGCGCGCATAGTTGACGCCCGTGAGCGGGCCGCCATCGTAGGGCGGCATCTCGCTGTATGGGTAGTGGTCGGTCACAGTGAACCCGTCCAGGATCCAGTAGATGTGACCATCGACCACGACGACATAAGGATCCTGGTCGAACTGCAGGAACGGCGCAAGCGCCGAAACCCGATCCTGGACCGCGCGGTTGAACAAGACCTGCGTCTGGGACGTCAGCTGGGGACTGATCAGCATGTTGATGTCACCGAAGCGAATCGCAAAGGCCAAGCTTCGAAGGGTCGATGACAGCGGCACGCCTGACGTGCCCTTCCACTGGGTGTACTGGTCGGTGGTAAACGGATAATCGAATTCGGGCTGCTTGGAGTCGGTCAATACGTAGTTCGTGGTGTGGCGGCCAAAGTAGATTCCTGACTGGGTGACCGCCGGCACGCCGGCCGGTGGGATGTCCTGGAGCGTGAGGACCGGATCGCCCTGGGCGGTTGCCTCATTGGCACGGGCGGCGACCACGCCGTAGCCGTGTGTGTACTGCAGCTTGAGCGCGACCCAGGTGTTTGCCACCTGGGTGACCTTGTCGGGGTTCAGCTCACGCGCGGCGAGTAAGAGCTGCAGGTACTGGCCGCCCAGCTGGTAGCGGTCGACCGCCACCTCGTTGGGGTAGAACTGGTAGTAGGTGCGCAAGCTCTGGAGGTTTTCCAGGGTGGACGGGAGGGCCAGCTGTGGGTCCCAGAGGCGCGCATTCTGGACCGTTTGCGGGTTGTTGGCGACCTTGTCGGCGGTCAGCGTGTCCTGGGGCGTGAAAGGCCGGTCGGCAATACTTGTGAGGCCCCACGCCAGCCGGGTGAAGTCGATCTGGTTCTTGATATAGGACGTCTCGCGCTGCAGCTCGCTAGGCGCGACCTGGAACCGCTGGACGATGCCGGGGAAGATCACCAGCAGGATGAACGCCCCGCCCAGCCAGACAACCAGCGCCGCTGCAAGAGCCGCGAGGCGTGCGCCGAAGGCATTGACCAGCAGGCCGATGGTGATCAGCACCATCAGCACCGTCATGATCCAGTAGGCGGGAACTCGGGCAGCGACGTCCGCATAGCCGATCCCGTACACGAAGCCGCGCTTGCTCAACAACATCTCATAGAGGTCGAGCTGGTAGTGGACGGCCCAGAGGGCGGCGAAGGCCGCAGACAGGACGGAGAGGTGCCGTATCGCGCGTGCGGGCAGCACCAGATTCTGGAAGCCGGATCTGGAGGCGTAGATGCCAGCAACCATCAGGATCATGAGGATCACCACGCCCAGCAGCCAGCCCCAGAGCAGGCGGTAGAAGGGGAGGGTGAAGACGTAGAACGAGACGTCCCGGTGCCAGATCGGGTCCTGGACGTTGAAGGCCTTCTGATTGAAGAACGTCAGGATTGTTTGCCACTCTCCGGCGGCGATCCGCCCGAAGAGGAGGCCGAGAAGAAACACGGCGAGCAGGGCGAGGATGGTGGACGGCGCCGTGAGAGGGCGCTGGCGAATGCCGATCGACGACAGCCGCCGGCCGGTGTTGGCGTTGAGCGCCAGCAACACGTTGGCCGTGCCTATCACCCAAAAGACGATGGCGAAGATGAAGAATGACCAGACCTGGGCCGCAAAGCGCGTCCCGAAGACAGCGCCAAAGCCAAGCGCGCGGAACCACAGGTAGTCGGTATAGAAGGTCGCGAACGGCTTTAGCAGAAAGAGAACCAGCAGTAAGACGGCGACGACAGTGATCCAGATGACCCCCCGTCGCGAAATCCGGATGGTCGGGAAACTCGGCTCGGTGGGCAGCCGGCCGAAGGGCGACTCGCCGCCCTCGAAAAATCCACGCGGGGGGCGTCTAGACACCGGCGAACGCAGCGCGCCTCGGGTACGGTGCGGTACTGCCCACCTCTTCCTCTATCCGCAGGAGCCGATTGTACTTCGCCACTCGCTCGGAGCGTGACGGGGCACCGGTTTTTATCTGGCCCGCGCCGGTGGCGACCGCCAGGTCGGCGATGAAGGTGTCCTCGGTCTCGCCCGAGCGGTGCGAGATCACGGTGCTGTAGCCGGCGCCACGGGCGGTGGCGATGGTTTCTAAGGTTTCGGTCAACGTGCCGATCTGGTTGACCTTGATGAGGATGCTGTTGGCGGCGCCGCTCTCGATCCCACGACGAAGGCGGACGACATTTGTGACGAAGATATCGTCCCCCACGAGCTGCACCCGTTTCCCAAGTTTGCTCGTCAGCGATCGCCAACCCTCCCAGTCATCCTCGGCCAGCCCGTCCTCGATGGAGATGACGGGGTAGCGATCGATCCAGCGGGCCCAGCGATCGATCAGCCCATCTGGCGTTAGGCTCAGCCCCTCGCCGGTGAGCTCGTAGTGGCCGTCGCGGTAGAACTCGGACGCGGCGGGGTCCAGCGCGATCAAGACATCTCGCCCGGGCTGGTGGCCGCTGCGCTCGACGGCGTCGACCAGCAGGCGCATCGCGTCCTCGTTGGCGTCGAGCTCCGGCGCAAACCCGCCCTCATCGCCCTG
This sequence comes from Candidatus Dormiibacterota bacterium, assembly GCA_035544955.1. NCBI lineage: Bacteria > Bacillati > Candidatus Dormiibacterota > Candidatus Dormiibacterota bacterium. Next base: position 1,453 of record DASZZN010000032.1, on the reverse strand, counting down.
CCCAGTGCTCAGCCCGCGTTGGTGCAGGATGTCCTTGAGGGCGTGAAAAACCTCGGTCCCCCAGCGAAGTCCCTCAGAAAAGGTCGGCGCGCCGGCCGGCACCACCATGAATTCCTGAAAATCAACCTTGGTCTGCGCGTGCCGACCGCCGTTGAGGATGTTCATCATCGGGACCGGCATGATCAGCTCGCGGCCGTCCGCGAGATAGCGATAGAGCGGTTGATCCGCGGCCAGCGCCGCGCTGCGGGCGACCGCCAGCGACGCTCCCAGAACCGCATTCGCGCCCAGGCGTGACTTGTTCGCCGTCCCATCGAGGTTGATGAGCCGCTCGTCGATGCCCCGCTGGTCGCTCGCATCAGCGCTGCGCAGCGCGGCCGCGATATCGCCGTTGACGTGGCCCACCGCCTTAAGGACACCCTTGCCGCCGTAACGGCTCTTGTCGCCGTCACGCAACTCGACCGCCTCGTGTGCGCCGGTCGATGCGCCCGAGGGTACGGCGGCTCGGCCGATCAACCCCGACTCCAGCACCACGTCGACCTCGACCGTCGGGTTCCCTCGCGAGTCGAGGATCTCCCGGCCGTGGACGCGCGCGATGCGGGCCGCGGTCACAGGTCCTCGTCGTCCATGCTGTCCGCACTGTGGGAACCGGCGCCTTCCATCTCCGAGACCGCCTGGTCGAAATCCTCGCCCATCTCGTCGTCGCCCATCTGCTGTCCCATCTTCTTCGCCCAGCGCGCCATGCTGCTGGGGTCGTTCTCGTCGACGTCGGAAAGGTCACTGTCGCTCAGCCGGTCCAGCCGGCTGTCCTCCGAGAGGACCTGGGCGGTCCGCGAGATCAGGCGGGTGAGGTGGCGACCGCCGCAGAGCGGACAGGCAGGCGATTCCTCGACCGCCGTCAGGCTCTTGAAGAAGATGGAGGGCCGTTTGCCGCAGTCGGCACAGCGGTACTCGTAAATGGGCATCGGTCGCCCTAAACTTAGCGTATGGCAGAACAGCAGCAGCATTCCGAAGGCACCGAGCGTGTACGCGAGGCGATCCGCGACGGCTTCACCATCATGCTGGGCGCGGCCAGCTGGGCGTTCGAGATGGGCGACCAGATGGTCGACACCTGGTTGCACCGGGGGCAGGTCAGCCGCGAAGAGAGCCGCCGGCGGTTCGAGGAGTTCAAATCCAATACACGTCGCCGGGGTGAGGATCTCAGCCGCCGAGTTCAGGAGGGCGTGCGGTCATCGATGCCGGTTGCGACGCGCGATCAAATCGCCAGCCTGGAGCGGCAGGTCGCGGACCTGAAACGCCAGCTCGAGTCGGTGCAGGGTGCCGGCGCTACGCCGTCGAGTCCGCCGCAACGGAGTCGCACAGAGTCTTAACCGGGCCGGTGCGTCGTCCAGCGGCCACGAACGCCTCAAACGCTCGCATGGCACTAAAGCGCCGCTCGCGTGGGCCGGCGGGCCCG
>DASZZN010000031.1 GCA_035544955.1 Candidatus Dormiibacterota bacterium | reverse complement strand
CGCAACGGCGGTGGTCACTTCGGCGATGTTGCGGACCTGGCCTGTGAGGTTCGCCGCCATGGCGTTGACGTTGTCAGTGAGGTCGGCCCAGGTGCCGCCCACGCCCGGGACCTGCGCCTGCCCGCCGAGCTTGCCCTCGGTTCCGACCTCGCGTGCGACCCGGGTGACTTCGGAGGCGAAGCCGTTGAGCTGATCGACCATGACGTTGATCGTGTCCTTCAGCTCGCGGATCTCGCCATGGACGTCGACCGTGATCTTCTTGGAGAGATCGCCTCGGGCGACGGCGGTGGTGACGTCGGCGATGTTGCGCACCTGCGCGGTCAGGTTTCCGGCCATCGAGTTGACGTTGTCGGTCAGGTCGCGCCAGGTTCCGGATGCCCCTGGGACGTGCGCCTGGCCGCCCAGCCGGCCCTCGGTGCCCACCTCGCGCGCCACGCGCGTGACTTCCGAGGCGAAGGCGTTCAGCTGGTCGACCATGACGTTGATCGTGTCCTTCAGCTCGAGGATCTCGCCCCGGACCTCGACCGTGATCTTCTTGGAGAGGTCGCCCTTCTGCACGGCGGTCGTGACCTCGGCGATGTTACGCACCTGGGTCGTGAGATTGGCGGCGAGCTGGTTGACCTGCTGAGTGAGGTCCTTCCACGTGCCGGACGCACCCGGCACGCTGGCCTGACCGCCCAGGCGACCTTCGGTGCCGACCTCGCGCGCCACGCGGGTGACCTCGCCGGCGAACCCGTTCAGTTGATCGACCATGCTGTTGATCGTGTTCTTCAGCTCGAGGATCTCGCCGCGAACGTCGACCGTGATCTGTTTCGAGAGGTCGCCCTTGGCGACGGCGGTGGTGACGTCGGCGATGTTGCGCACCTGGGCGGTCAGGTTGGCGGCCATCAAGTTGACGTTGTCCGTCAGGTCTTTCCAGACACCGGCCGCCCCTTTGACATGGGCCTGGCCGCCGAGCTTGCCCTCGGTGCCGACCTCGCTGGCAACGCGGGTCACCTCGGAGGTGAAGGAGCGCAGCTGCTGAACCATGGCGTTGACCGTGCGGGCGGTTCGGAGGAACTGGCCCTCGAGCGGCCGGCCGTCCAGCTCGAGCTCCATCGTCTGGAAGAGATCGCCCCCGGCGACGGCCCCGATGACGCGGGCCACGCCCGAGAGGTTCTTGGCGTTGCGCTCATTGAGCTCGATGATGCCGTTGAGCTCGGCCGCGATCTTGCCCATGGCCCCGTTCGTGGTCAGGGGCATCCGGACCGAGAAGTTGCCCTTTCGCAATTCGCGAAGGACATGAAGGATGAGCTCGGCGTCCTCCTGGGCGATGCCCGGCGCGTGTCGCCGCTCTGCGCCGTTGGCCCGCGAGCCATTCGACCCGTTCGTACCCCCGCCGGAGGTCTGGCGCTCCGTCACGCCGAGCTTTGGGCGCCGGGGATGGTTAGTCTTGGGCACTGGCTACCTGTATACAAAACGGTTGTGCCAAAGTCAAACAAATCATGGTACCCACGGTGACCAAGATTGCCCTAGCTTACCAATCACTTGGTAGCCGGGCAAGGTCCATTTGGTGACGCGCCAGACATCTCCGGGGCCCCCGCTTCCCCGGTACGGGGCCCGCTCGCTCGGCGTCCGAATCCTGGGTGGCGAGGCACGGGCGCGCTACGTCGGCACGGTACCGGGCGCCACAAATGACGTGCTCAACGCCTGGCGATCCAGGCTGGGCGACCGGATGTGGGTCTGGACACGCGAGGAAGCGGTTGCGACCGGCATCTTCGGCCCGCGGGTCAGCGACCGTGCCAGCGGCCGGATGGGGGACATCGTGGCGGCGGCCTATGGCCAGGTGGGAATCGTTCAGCGCGAGATCGACCCGGCGCAGGCCCGCTTGAACGGCCATCACGGATCGTTGACGGCGGCCGAGCAGCTCGTGCCGCTGCTTATCTACCGAAGCTGACTGCTCCTGAGGGACGGAAAGAAAAAAGAGGAGCGCGGGGGAAACGCGCTCCTCTCGGGAGGGGGGACCTTATGTGACGTCGCGAGTGCGCACGATCAGCGAGCTCACGCCCGTAAAGACGAGCGCGTAGACAGCCAGGACGAGTACCGCGACACCTGCGGTAACAATCGGTGCCGCAGCTCCAGGGCTCGGGAAGGGCTGGCCGAACGACTTGATCAATGCCGACGCGTTCTGGCCAAGGAAGAACTTCTCGACCGTCGTCACCCAGCCGGCGTCGAAGCCGCCCAGCAGCCGGAAGAGGATGCCCTCGATGGCCAACACGTAGGCGAGCCCGATGCCGATCGCCATCGCGGACTGACGGAAGAGAAAGGCGAGCGCCATGCCGAACAGGCTCCAGGACTCGAAGATCAGCCAGGTCGCGCCCAGTGCCTTGAGGATGTCGATCGCGGCCGGCCAGGTGATCGCCACGTGATCACCGAGCGCGATGCCGAGGCTGGCAAGCGCGGCCACTGCATAGAACGCGACCGTAAAGATGGCGGCGATCACGCTGACGACGCCCACCTGTCCGGCCAGCGCCTGTAGCCGACCAGGCCGCTGTGTGTAGACCGTCTTCACCGTGCCCCAGCCAAACTCACTACCGACCACGAGCGCGCCCAGAATCAACGTGAGGATGCTGCCAACAATGCCGACGCCCTCCAGCGAATTCTTGACGAAGTCGATCGGGTAGAGCGCCGTCTTCAGTTGGGCGATGGTCAGGCCTCCCTCGCCATGAAAGTTCTTCGAGGGAAAAGAAAGTTGGATCCAGTTGAACGCGTAGCCGAACAGCAAGAGCGCAGCCAGCATGATGCCGCCGAGCACCCAGACCGCCGGCCGTTGCCGCAACTTACGCCATTCCGCTTTGAAACTGTTGATCATGCTGTTTCTCCTGTGAGCGTCAGGAAAACTTCCTCGAGAGTCCGTTCGACCGCGCGCAACTCGCTGACTCTGATCCCGGCACCGACGAGCGCATCGTTGATATCGGCGGCCCGGTCCGGGTTCACCGAGAGCCGAAGCGTGCCATCGACGGCCGTCACCGCCGAGGCGCCAAGCATCCGGTCCAGCTGCCGACGAGCGGCATCGACCGGGGTCACCCTGACGACGATCGCGGACTCGCCGCGCAATTCGTGGACCGTGCCCTGGGCGACCAGCTTGCCCTTGCGGATGATCGCGACGCGGTCACTGATCTGCTGGACCTCGTTCAGCAGGTGGCTGGAGAGCATGACCGTCCGATTCCCGCTGCCGAGCCGGCGGATCAGGGACCGCATTTCAACAACGCCCTGGGGGTCGAGCCCGTTGGTCGGCTCGTCGAGGATCATGAGCTCCGGGTCCTTGATCAACGCTGCCGCGACGGCGAGGCGCTGCTTCATGCCCATCGAGTAGGTCCCGAATCGATCCTTCGCCCGATCGGCGAGGTCGACTTCCTCGAGCGCCGCGTCGACGCGCGTGTGTGGAATCCCGGCGTAGTCCGAGACGATCTTGAGATTCTCTCGACCGGAAAGATAGGGATAAAACGCGGGCGACTCGACGAGCGACCCGATCCGCCGCAGACCCTCCGGGTGGCCCGGCCGGTGCTCGGCCACAACGGCCGATCCGGACGTTGGCTTGATGAGCCCCAGCAACATGCGCAGGGTCGTCGTCTTGCCGGCCCCATTGGGGCCGAGGAACCCGAAAACCTCGCCCCGGTGCACCTCGAGGTCGAGGGCATCGACCGCCATGATCGACGGGCCATAACGCTTCGTCAGGCCGTGGGTCGTGATGACGTTTCCATTTGCCATTGGCATCTCCTTCACAAACGAACTGTGACGTTCACGGTAGGGGTGCAACAGCCCCGCGTCGTCACCTGTGCGCCCGATCTTTGGGTCCGCTGCGCGGGGGAGCCGGGCTCCGCCTCGCGGCGGAGTTAGGCGGCGCCGGGTTTGATCAGGCCGATCTCGTAGGCGAAGATCACGGCCTGGACGCGGTCGCGCAGTTCCAGCTTGTCGAGCACATGGGCGACGTGCGTCTTGACCGTGGCCTCTCCGACCTTCAGGTCTTTAGCGATCTCCGGGTTGGAGAGCCCGCGGCCCAGGAGTGTCAGCACCTCGCGCTCTCGATCGGTCAGGCTCTTCAAGTCGGTGCCGCTGGCACGGACGGGCGCGCGTTGCTTCGCAAACTCCTCGATGAGCCGCTTGGTGATCGATGGCGCGAGCAGCGCCTCGCCACTCGCCGCCACCCGCACGCCGCGGACCAGCTCTTCCGGCGGGACGTGCTTGAGCAGGAAGCCGCTGGCGCCGGCGGCCAGCGCGTCGAAGACGTATTCGTCCAGGTCGTAAGTGGTCAGGATCACGATCCTGCCTGGCACACCGGCCTCGGTCAGTCGCCGGGTAGCCTCGATGCCATCGACGCCCGGCATCCGAACGTCCATCAGGACGACATCCGGCTGGAGCGTGCGGACCGCGTCGATCGCCGCGGATCCGTCTCCGGCCTCACCGACGACTTCGAGGTCAGGCTGGGCTTCCAGGATCATGCGAAACCCGGCTCGGACGAGCGCCTGGTCGTCGACGATCAACACGCGTATCGGCATCACGGTGCGGGCTCGAGCGGCAGGCGCGCGTGGACCGAGAATCCGCCCGCGCGATTGCGCCCGGCGTGCAACTTGCCGCCAAACAGCGCGACCCGCTCGCGCATGCCGATCAATCCGTGACCAGACGCCGAGGCAGGATCACCGCCATCCCCGGCGCCGTCATCGCGGATGTCGAGCGCGAGCGTCGTCTCGCTGTAGCGCACGCGGATGTCGACCCGGCGGGCGCGGGCGTGCTTGAGGACGTTGGTGGTCGCCTCCTGGAGGATGCGATAGGCGGAGAGGTCGAGTGCGGGCGGCAGCGGTTTGGCCTTACCCTCGACGCGAGCGTCGACCTCGAGCCCCGCGGCACGCAGTTCCTCCACGAGACCAGATAGTTGGCCAATCCCTGGCTGCGGGCTGCGATCCGGCGTGGCTCCGTTCCCGCCGCGCAGCACCCCGAGCAGCCGGTTCAACTCGATGAGGGTCTCCCGCGCCGTCGTTTCGATGAGACTCAGGGCCTGCGCCGCCGCCTCCGGCTTGCTCGCTTGCACCGCCCGGGCCGCCCCGGCCTGGATCGCAATCACACTGACATCATGGGCAACGACGTCGTGAAGCTCGCGCGCAATCCGCGTGCGCTCCTCGTCGGCGGCGAGCCGGCGGTCCTGATCGCGCTCACGCTCGAGCCGCGCCGCCCGCTCCTCCAGCTGCGCCACATAGGCGCGCCGGGTCCGAAGGTAGTCACCGATCAGCCAGGCGGCGACGAAGAACAGACTGGGGACGGTGATGGCGAAGGACCGGGGATTGCCCGTGACGCCGAAGACGACGAAGCCGGCGACGAATCCCAGTCCCGCAACGACCAGAAAAACCAATCGACGAGCCCGCACTTCGTACGCAGCGACGCTGTACATCGCGACCAGGAGCCCGAACCCGGCGATGCCCGGACTGAAACCCAGCAAAACCCTGGCGCCGAAGGCGCCGCCGACAAGAAGGAGAACGAGGCTGGGATAACTTCGTCGCCAGAGCAACGGCAGGACCTGCACCAGCATCAGGGCAAGGCCAAGAACAACCGCGATCGCCAGGCCCGTCTGCGCACGGAACGGATAACCGGGCTCGCGTTCGGCCAACCGCAGGTCGAGGAGTGCGTTGATCAATCCGAAGAGGAGGAGCACCCCAACCAGCACCCGATCGAAGGTGCGCGGCTGCAGCCGCCCAATCCAGCCCCATCCGTGGGCGCCCGTTTCCACTGGCTACAGGGTAGCCATGTCGGCCGAGAAACGAATCAACCGCGCGAATGAGGCGATCCCTCGCGTGGTTGACTCAGGCAGCGACGGCCGGGGACGCCTCCTGCGGCTTTCGGCGTTCGCCTCGGCCGCGGAGCAGGCCCAGGATCACCAACTGTGCCGCCCATCCCGCATAAATGATGGTCGTGCTCGTATAGGGAGCGATCGTCCCCTGCGCCTCGAGGATGGAGACGGTGTTGGGCCAGGTGTTGAGCGACGCGTGGAAGAGGAGGACGAACAGCAGGCTCCTGCGGGTGCCGTTGTAGAGCCAGGTTGAAATGACCGAGAGCGCCACCGTACGCACGACAAAGAGGGCGAAGGGCAGGTGGCTTTGCGCGGTGCCCGAGATCCAGAAGAGGGGTAGGTGCCAGAGGGCCGAAACCACCCCGATCAAGATGGCGGCGCCCAGCAGTCCGCAGAGCGGCTGCACGCGCTGCAGCAGAAAGCCGCGCCATCCAAACTCCTCGCCGGTCGGTCCGCCGATGAGGAGCACGATCAAGAAGGTCGAGGGGATGGCCAGCCAGCGCGCCGGATCCGTCAAGTCCGAAACGGACCCACCTTTCGAAATGTGGAGGGCGATGACGATGAGGCGGATCGCAGCCGGTGCGAGGAGCGCGTAGGCGTACCACTGGAGGCCAACGCGCCAGCGGAGGGCCTGGCCGAGGAACTGACCGAGGCCACGGAACCCCGACCTGCGCGCGACCATGGTGACGGCGCTGAAGAATGGTCCGAAGGTCCCCAGCAGTACCAGTAGGGGCGAGACCGACAGAGGGATCAGGTTCAGCCCGCGCTCGGACGCCACCAACGGGAGCCAGCACAGCCAGGAGATCGCGAACGCATTGATCGTGAAGAAGACCGCCGACCGCGTTGGCGAAAGCCGGGGCCAAATCACGGCAAATGTAACGGCGTTGTTCCGAGGGGCTTGCTAACCCGCTCGGGGATGTCGGCCAGCCGGGACCTTGCGACGGTCCGGCGTGTGCCGGTGACGTCATTAGAGACGCCACCGGCATCGGGCTGGAGCTACCGCCTGGCGGTGGCGGCCTCCACGGCGACTTCGTTGAGCCGCCCCGATTTGACGTCATAGACGAAGCCGCGCAGCTTGTCTTTGCGCGGGATGAAGGGGCTGGCCTTGATTCGGGCGATCGACTGGCGCACGTCCTTCTCGAGGTTCGAGAACGCCTCGAGCCGGAACGCAGGCCGGATTCCGGTGTCCTCCTCGATCTGGGCGCTGACCTCATCGTCCTTGAAGGTCAGCATGCCGCAGTCGGTGTGGTGGATGAGGATGACTTCTTCGGTGCCCAGCAGCCGCTGGGAGATCGTCAGCGACCGGATCGCATCCATGGTGGCGACGCCGCCAGCATTACGGAAGACATGGGCATCGCCTTCCTGGAGCCCCAGGATCTTGCTGACGTGCAGCCGGGCGTCCATGCAGGCCAGGACGAACAGCTTCTTGGCCGGTGGCAGTGTCAGATTGCCCGCGCTGAACGATCGCGCATACGCCTCGTTGTTCTTCAACAGATCGTCGGTAACACTCACAATGGATCCTCCTTCCTTGTCAAGCGGCCGCTATTGGTCCTTCGATTTATTCAGACTCGGTAAGGGATGTCAATTGGAGTATTCGCAGGATGTCACTTGGACTATTCGTACAATCGACGAGCCGTGGCTGCTGAATTCCAGGTCCTCTTCACCGGTTACGTCGGGGATCGCGTCGCCGGCACGGTAAGCTTCGTGCGCGACGGCCACGTCTGGGTGATCATCGACCCGGGAATGGTGCCGGAACCGGCCGCCATTCTGCGCCCGCTCGAGAAGCTGGTTCATTCGCCAGACGAGATCACGGACGTCATCTTTTCCCACCATCACCCGGACCACACGCTCAACGCGGCACTCTTTCCGAACGCCCGGTTTCACGACTTCTGGGCGATCTATCGGGGCGACGTCTGGGAACAGCGCCCGGCGGAGGGGTTTGTGCTCAGCCCATCGATTCACCTGCTCGAAACACCTGGGCACACGCCGCAGGACATCACGACGATCGTCATGACCAGCGAGGGCAACGTGGCGTTCACCCATCTCTGGTGGTCGGCGAGCGGTCCGGCGGAGGATCCCCTGGCGTCTGACCCGTCGGCGCTCCATCGCCACCGGGCGCGGGTACTGGAGATCGCCGGACTCATCGTCCCCGGGCACGGGGCGCCGTTCAAGCCTTCGGCCGAAAGTCCCCGATAGCGGCAGGGATTCCCGCCCTCGCTCTAGGGGATAACGATCACGCTTGCGGTCGCCTGGACTGGATACGAGGTGAGCACCGGCCCGTCGAACCACACCTCGACTTGCTGCCCATTTCGCAGGTCACCGAATGACCCTGTCGTCGAGGCGCTCACCCGGCCACGATAGATGCGTGTCGCCGCGTTGACGGTGACGCTCGCCTTGTTAGAGCCGGCCTGGTCCTGCGGGCGCTCCTCGACGAGGATGACGCCCTGGCCCGCAACGGGAGTCAGACTCGTGATGGTCCCGCGGATCGACGGCGGCCCACTGGGAGCTGCCTCAGGTCGAGACATCAGGAGCAGGGCAAGCACGCCGGCGATCAGGAGCAAGAGGAGCCCGGTACTCCCGATCAGGATTCGTCGTGACGGCGGACCCACAGGACTAAGACGCGGGAATCGGGTAAAGGTTCCAGGAAGCGGTCAGGGCGTCTGGACGTCGATTACGAGCCGGGTGGGATTATTGAGCTCGAGGGTGCGAATGCAGGAGGCTCGCGATAGACCGGCGCCCCAGCTCAGGACCGCCTCGAAGTCGCCGAGTTGCTCGACCTCCTGGATGACGGGAAGGTTGGAGATCTGGTCGCGACTGCCGTTGTAGCTCGATGCACCGCTTGCGCCATGGAAGACGATGCGGAGACCTGCTGACCCGCGCATCGTCACCGGCAGACCGCTCGGATCTTTGACGAACTTCGCCGACGCCTGCCGCGACACCGTGTAGGCGGGAATGTGCGCGGTTGCGCCGGCCTGGGGTGCGAATTCGAAGACGATCCGGTCGAAGCCGGTCTGATGGGCGACGCGCACGGCGGTCAGTTGCATCGCCGGCCCGGTATCAGCTCCGCCGCTGTGATCGAGGCAAGCGAACGAGCCCGAATCCGTCGCCGCCGGTTGCGTCGGCAGTGGTGTCGGGGCGGCCGTCGTCGAGGCTGAACCTGTGGTGGCGACGTCGACCACCAGCCGCGAGCTGCTCAGCTGCAGCACGCGAACGCATTGCGACGATGACAGACCGATGCCGTAGGTCAGTTGGTGCTCGAAGTTCCCCAACTGGGCAACTTCGCGAATCGATGTATATCGTGGCGTCAAATCGCTGGCGACTCCGCCGGCGACGTCCGCCCCGCGGAACACGAGCTTGAGGCCGGCGCTTCCGTCCAGTGTGACCGGTTGCCCGCTGGCGTCGCGCGTGAACGCCGCCGACTGCTGTCGCGTGAGGTCCCAGGAGGGAATACCGCCGTTGAAGTCGAAAACGACTCGGTCGTAGCCATCGCCCGCGTGGGAGCCCGGCCGTATATTCGTTAGGGTCGCAGTCACTCCGCTCGACCCTCCAGATTGGTCCTGGCAGAGAAACGGTTGCGGAGTGGGCGTTGGGCTCGGCTCGATGATTCCCTTGATGCCAGTCGTGACGACGTTGATGATCGTCGGATTTCGAAACGCCAGGACAGCGACCGCGACGAGGACGAGGGCGCCGGCCAAGGCGAGCTGCGGCACCATTCGCACGCGGGCGCGGGGGGCAATGCCGTCGCGGATCCGGCCGCGCAAGCGACGCGGGAACTCGCGGGTCTCCTCGGCCTCGCGATGCAAGTGATCGCGGAGGTTCTTCTCGAAGTCGTCGCTCATGCGAACGCCTCCTCGCCACCCGTCAGCTCGCGGAGCCGACGGAGCGCCGTCTTCAGCCGCGATTTCATCGTGTCCACCGGGACTTTCAGGGCTCGCGCGGTCTCTTCAACGCTGAGGTCCTGGTAGTAGTGGAGCGCGACCGCGGCACGTTGCTCCGCGGTCAGCTTGTCGAGCGCGTGCGCGAGGTCCAGCCGCGCTTCGCTCGAGACCTCCGGCTTGCCACCGCCGAGGCGGCCGAAGCGTTCGGTGAGCGCCTGGAAGCGATGGCGCCGCCTGTACGTCGAGATGCTCTCATTCATGGCGATTTTTGTGAGCCAGGGTCCCGGGTCTTCGTCGCGCAAACTGCCGATCCGCTGCCAGGCCTTGAGAAACGTGTCCTGGATGGCATCCTCGGCGAGAGCCTCATCACGCAAGATCAAACGAGCGGTGCGCAAGAGTTGGAGGCCGTAGCGATCCACGACCTCCTCGAAGGCATCGCGATCGCCTTCTCGCCACCGGGCAATGACGCGCCCGAGCGCAGGATCCATGAGCATGCCAATCCTAACGACGCTGCGAGTGCCGTGGACGGGTGAGTCATTTCTTCGCGAATCGCCTGATGCCGGTAATGGTCAACCCGGCGATGACGGCGAGCAGTCCCAGGATCAGGACGCCAAACGGGAACGTCGACGGTTGCGCCGGCTGGGACGGGTGGCCGGTCGCGGCGAGATCGGAGGGGGTGGCCGGCTGGCCAGCCGGCGTTGACAGCGCCGCGATTGATGGCGCCGAGGTTGACGGCGCCACGGTTGCAGCGGGAGCGTCCGCCGCAGTCTGGACGTCGATCACCAGGCGAGTCGGCCCGCTGAGCTCGAGAACACGGAAACACGCGGGCGTCGCCAGCCCGACGCCATAACTCACTACGCGCTCGAAGTTGCCGATCTGCGCCACTTCACGGATCGCTGGCAACCCGGGCTTCAGGTCAGTCGGGGCGCCCGAGGTGATGTCGGCATTCCGAAGGATGGCGCGGATGCCGGCGGAGCCGGCGAGGGTGACGGGTTGGCCGCTCGCGTCGCGAACGAAGTTCGACGTCGCCTGCTGCGTGAGTTGATATTGCGGCATCGCGTTGGAGGTTGCGAACCCGATGACCAGGCGGTCATAGCCGTTGTGGTGGGCGATGCGCACAGAGCTCACCGTGGCGGCGGTGCCGGCAACGCCCCCGGACCAGTCGGTACAGGTGAATGGGCCGAGGCTATCGGCGGATGCCGGCAGCGCGCCCGTGAACGTTACGGCGCCTGCCGCCAGCGCGAGCGCGCCGGCTGTCAATCGGACGATCGGTCGGGTTATCGAGAACATTACGGTTTCCTCCTATAAGTCCTATGAATTGGGCGGCGTTCTGGCCGTCCAATGCTTAAGACGCCCTCAGGAGGCATCGCGGGTGAACTCACCCTCACCCTGACCCTCCCCAGAGGGGGAGGGAATCCAAAAGCGTGTTAGGCGGCGGCGACGCGGTTACGGCCGTCAGCCTTGGCCTGATACAAGGCGCGGTCGGCGGCGGCGATGAGGGTCGCCCCATCCTGGCCGTCGTCGGGGAAGGTCGCAATGCCCAGGCTGACGGTCATTGGCTCGCCGCTCGGAAGGAATTTCGCGCCCTCGGTCACCCCGCGCAGCGTCTCGGAAACGTCAACGGCACCCGCTTTGTTCGTGTCGCCCATCAGGATCGCGAACTCTTCGCCCCCGATCCGGAAACTCGCGTCGGTCGCGCGTCGAGGCACCTGCTGGATGAGACGCGCCATCTGCTGCAACGCACGGTCGCCTTCCTGGTGACCGAAGCGGTCGTTGACCTGCTTGAAGTGGTCGATGTCGGCCATGATCAGGGAGAGGCGCTGGCCCGACTGGGCCGCACTGGCCAGCTCTTGCTGCAGCAAGCGATCGAATTCGCGGCGGTTGTGCAGCCCCGTCAGCGGATCGATCCGCGAAAGCGTGTCGATGAACTCGTACATGGTCGCGTTCTGGATCGCCAGCGCGGCGTGGCCGATAACGGTCCGCAGGAAGGCCCCGTCCTCAACGGTATAGGCGGGACGCCGCCGCGACGTCAGCGCGACGATCCCAATGCGCTGTCCCTGGGCGTCGAGGAGTGGCGCAGCCATGCAGGGCATCTCGCGGTCGAGCCAGAAGGGGAGGACGAGGCCGGCGTCGCCCGCCATGACGGTGGCGACCCACCGATCGTGGGGGTTGAGCGAGGTCGGAAACTCCTCCGCGACCTTGACGGCGAGCTCGAACTGTCCTTGCGACGCCCGAATCCAGATGGCGACACCGTCGCCGGCGAAGAAGCGGCTCAAGCCAAAGCTGAGGCGATCGAGCACTGCCGTCAGCTGCATCACCTGGTTGAACTCGGCCATCAGGTCGATCAGCGCCCGGGCCTGGCCGTAACGACGCTGTAACTCGCCGTTCTGCTCGAGGAGCTGGCGCTGGCGGGTCATGACCGGCTCGGTTAGCGCCCAGAGTCGGGCAAGCGCAGCCCGAGCGAGCTTGTCAGCGCTGGCGGGAGCCTTCTGCTTCAGGCCGTCGGGCGTGAGCTCGCTGATCACCTTGAGGGCGGCCCGCTGGGGTGAAGCCCGGTGCTTCGCCAGGCGAAAGCCAGCCAACCCGGCGGTCAGCAACGCCAGGGCCGCTCCGGCCAGCACGGCGAGGGCGAGCAGCGGCTCGAGGAAGGGCACACTGCTTCCAACGGTTGTCGATGGCGGAAACGGCAGCCCTTAGACGGCGGGGCCGGGAGGCGCGAGCGGCTTCTGGTTGAAATCGAAGCAGTCGGACATGTCATCCGAGGCCTTGTCGCGAGCATTGATCGTCGGCAGGCCGAACGTCTTCTCACAGAACTTCACCAGGCTGACGTGCGAGTGCTGAGTGTGTGAGATGTATCCCGCCTTCGCGTAGGGGCTCAGCACCAGGCATCCGACCCGCGTCCCGTAGGTGAACTGGGTTCCGTCCGTCCATTTCTCGACCAGCGGCGGGGTGACGTGGTCGTACCAACCGCCCCAGTCGTCCCAGGTGATGAAGATCACGGTGTTGGGCCACAGGCCACCCTTGACGACCGCATCGACCTGTTGTGCCGTCCAGTGCTGGCCATTCTTGACCGACTCCACGGGGTGCTCGCTCATCCCGGTTGGTCCGTAGAGCCACGAGACAGTTGGGAGTTTTCCAGCCGCGGCATCGGTCGCAAATTGCGGAGCCTTGACATTGTTCTTGCTGCCCTTCAACGCCGTGATGTAGCCCTGCGCGTATCCACCGTAGTTGCGCCAGGTGAGGCCGGCTTTGTCCAGGTTGATTGGGAGCGACGGAAGGTTGAATGGCGGCTGCATGTTGATCGGGTCGCGGTAATGAGGATTGTTGATGATTGGCGAGTCAGCCGCGATCAGCATCAGGTGGTTGGGCGTCGATGGACCGGCAACGGCGGTGAAGTACTTATCGCAGAGCGTGTACTGCTGTGCGTAGCGCCAGTAGTTCGGGATGTTCGGCTGGCCGTACTGCTCTTTCGCGGCACCGGTGGCACGCCTGAGCCAGGCGGCATGGTCGTGCGGATGATCGGCGCTAGGTGGATCAGCGGCGAGCGCGAGATTGGGATCGCCGTCCGCACCGGGAAAACGTCCGAAGTAGTTGTCGAACGCGTGGTTCTCCTTGACGATGATCACCACGTGCTGGATTGGACCCTTCGGACGCGGACCTGGCGATGGTGACGGTGTCGGGGTCGGGGTTGGCGCTGGCGTCGGCGGCTTGCGCCTCTTTGCCGCCGGCTTCTGCTTTTTCGGCGAGGTCGACTTGCGTTTCGTAACAGGTTTCCTCATCCCGCGGCCAGTCTAGTGGCTGATCTCCGCAAATCACTCCAAAGGGCTGTCACGTTATCGTGAGGGGTATGCAAACCGGCCCGCGACCGGCCGCGGCGCTTGCTGACGGGCCGCTGAACGAGGACGAACTCAAGAAACTGCACGCCTACTGGCGGGCGGCCAACTACCTTTCAGTTGGCCAGATTTATCTGCTGAATAACCCGTTGTTACGCGAGCCACTCCAGGTCAAACACGTCAAACCGCGGCTGCTGGGCCACTGGGGGACCACACCGGGTCTGAATTTCCTCTACGCGCACATGAACCGGGTGATCAAGAAGCGGGACCTCGACGCGATCTTCATCTGCGGCCCCGGGCACGGCGGACCAGGGATGGTCGCGAACGCCTATCTCGAGGGCACCTACAGCGAGGTCTATCCGGCGATCAGCCGAGATGCTGTCGGCCTGCAAAAACTCTTCCGGCAATTCTCATTCCCGGGTGGCATCCCCAGTCACGACGCGCCCGAGACACCGGGATCGATCCACGAGGGGGGCGAGCTGGGGTACGCGCTCACACATGCCTACGGTGCCGCCTTCGACAACCCGGACCTCAAGGTCTTCTGCGTGATCGGGGACGGCGAAGCGGAGACTGGCCCGCTCGCGGCCAGCTGGCACTCGAACAAGTTCCTCGACCCGATCACCGATGGCGCCGTGCTACCGATCCTTCACTTGAACGGCTGGAAGATCGCAAACCCCACGGTGCTGGCGCGAATCCCGGAGAGCGAGCTGCGCCACTTGCTCGAAGGTTATGGCTATACGCCGTACATCATCGCCGGGGATGACCCGATGGATATGCATCAGCGCATGGCGGCCCTCCTCGACCTGGTCCTGGACCAGATCGAAGACATCCAGGGTGCGGCGCGGAAAAGGCGGAGGACGACGCGTCCACCGTGGCCGATGATCGTGTTGCGCACGCCCAAGGGATGGACCGGCCCCAAAGTGGTGGACGGCGTGCCGGTCGAGGGAACCTGGCGGTCGCACCAGGTCCCGGTCGACGACATGACCAAACCGGAACACCTTCGGATCCTGGACGAGTGGTTGCACAGCTACCATCCCGAGCAGCTGTTCGATGAAAACGGAACCCTGGTGGCCGAGCTGGGGGCGCTGCCACCCACGGGCCCGCACCGGATGAGCGCGAACCCGCACGCCAATGGCGGCGTGCTGACCCAGGAGCTGCGCTTGCCAGACTTCCGCGATTACGCGGTCAAGGTCGACAAGCCCGGGACCAGATTCGACGAGGCAACCACGGTCCTGGGACAGTATCTCCGCGACGTCATCGCGAAGAACCCACGGAATTTCCGCTTGATGGGGCCGGATGAAACCGTGTCGAATCGCCTCAGTGCAGTCTTCGATGTGACGAACCGCGCCTGGCTGGCCGAGACACTCCCGATCGATGACCACCTCGCGCCCGACGGCCGAGTCATGGAGGTGCTGAGTGAACACCTCTGCCAGGGGTGGCTCGAGGGCTACCTCCTGACCGGCCGACACGGTCTCTTCAATTGCTACGAAGCGTTCATCCATATCGTCGACTCGATGTTCAACCAGCATGCGAAATGGCTCGAGGTGACGAACAAGATTTCCTGGCGCCGGCCGATCCCGTCGTTCAATTACCTGCTGTCATCGCACGTCTGGCGCCAGGACCACAACGGGTTCACCCATCAGGATCCGGGCTTCATCGACGTCGTCCTCAACAAGAAGCCCGATGTCGTGCGGGTCTATTTGGCGCCCGACACCAACTGTCTGCTCTCGATCGCGGACCATTGCCTGAGCAGCAAGCAGTACGTCAACGTGATCGTGGCCGGCAAGCAGCGATCGCTGAACTACTTGTCGATGGACGACGCGATCGTCCACTGCACCCGCGGGATCGGCATCTGGGACTGGGCCAGCAACGACACTGGTGAACCCGACGTGGTGATGGCCTGTGCCGGCGACATCCCGACGCTGGAAACGCTGGCCGCCACCGACCTAATCCGCCGGCACTTGCCCAATCTGAAGGTCCGCGTCGTCAACGTGGTCGACCTGATGAAGCTCCAACCCGAAGCAGAGCATCCGCACGGCCTCTCGGACGCGGAGTTCGATGCGCTGTTTACCACCAACCAGCCGGTGATCTTCGCCTATCACGGCTATCCATGGCTGATCCACCGCCTGACGTACCGGCGGAAGAATCACGTCAACCTCCATGTGCGCGGATACAAAGAGGAGGGCACCACGACGACGCCCTTCGACATGGTGATGCTCAATGACCTTGATCGGTTCCACCTGGTGATCGACGTCATCGACCGCGTTCCTGGGCTGGGCGCGAGCGCCGGGCACGTCCGCCAGCACATGGTGGATGAGCGTCTCCGGCATCGGCAGTACACCAGGGACCACGGGGAGGACGTGCCGGACGTGCGCGACTGGACCTGGCCTTACTAACGAGGCCTGACGCGGTGCGCGTCCTCGTCCTGAATGTCGGCTCGAGCTCATTAAAGGGCAGCATCGTCGACAGCGTCGGTCTTGCCGCGATCGCCAAGGCCGAGGTTTCCCTCGGTGTGGATGCGACCAAGCAGAAGGGGATCGAGCGGACAGTGCGGTCGCTTCTCGCGAAGCTGGAGAGTGGGGGGATCGCGGCGGTCGGGCACCGGGTGGTGCACGGCGGGACCAGGTTTCGCTCGGCGGTGCGGGTCGACGAGCGGGTTCTGAAGGGCATCGAGGCGCTGGCCGACTTCGCACCGCTGCACAATCCGGTGGCCGCGGCCACCATCCGTGCCGCCCGCTCGGCATTGCCGAAAACGCCGCAGGTCGCGGCCTTCGACACCGCCTTCCACGCGACCCTGAGCGAGGAGCAGTTCCTCTATCCGGTGCCCTGGGGCTGGCATCGCGAGTACGGCATCCGGCGCTTCGGCTTTCATGGGCTGTCCGTCGAGTGGTCCACCGGCCGAGCTTCGGAGTTGTTGAGTCGGCCGGCGGCTGAGCTAGCCCTGGTCGTGGCTCACCTGGGTAGCGGCTGCTCGGTGACCGCGGTGCTCAACGGCCGGTCGGTCGCCACATCGATGGGGCTGACGCCGATGGAAGGCCTGATGATGGGCACCCGCTCGGGGTCGATCGACCCCGGCATCCTTTTATATATGTTGCGGACGCGGCGTGCCGGCTGGCGGGAGCTGCAGGAGGTGCTCGACCACCAGTCGGGGCTGGTCGGCGTGTTTGGCCGGGCCGCCGGCATGCGCGAGATCGAAAGGGCCGCGGGGGAGGGGAAGCGGCGTGCCCGGCTCGCCATCGACATGTTCGTCAGCCGCGCCGCCGCCGGGATCGCGGCGGTGGCCACCGCGCTGCCCCGCGTCGACGCCCTTGTCTTCACGGGAGGCATCGGGGAGCACTCGGCCTCGGTTCGGTCGGCGATTGTCGGGCGGCTTTCACCGCTCGGGACGACTCCGGTCCCGGCCACGGATGTCCGAAACGACGCCGTCATCAGCCGAGCTGGCAGCCCGGTCGCCATCCTGCGAATCGAGGCGCGCGAAGATGCCGTGATCGCCCGGCAGGCTGCGAAATTGCTCTCCTGAAGGGTTTCTAGGTCGCGGCGTCGAGGGTCCGAGCGCGCATCGCCCGCTGCATGCCGTCCTTGGCCTCGAGCAAGACGCGGCGAACCGGTCCGGGGACGTTCTCGCGTGCGAGATACTGGTCGGTCACCTTGATGGTGTGGTCGTCGACGATCACCGACGGGAACATCATGCGCGCGAAGGCGAGGCCAATCTCGATGTCCCTTTCCTTCCAGACGTTCCCCAGGGCCTGGAAGTATCGGGAGGCATAGGCCTCGAGCACGCGTCGTTGATCAAAACGGTGAAAGCCGCGCATCATCGACCGCATCGTCGCCAGCGGCAGCGCGAGATCTTCCATCAGCGACGCCCAGACCTGCTCTTTCGCCTCCGCGGTCGGGCGTGCGGCGCGCGCCGCGGCCGCGTAGCGCTGGCCCTCGTCGGTCGGATCACGTTCGAGCTCGGCATCGATCAGGCCGTCGTCCTTGCCCACCCCGGCGAGGGCATTGACGATCGACCAGCGCAGGTCGGTATCGACCTTCAAGCCGGTGAAGACCTTGATGCCGTCGAGCAAGCCGCGCACAACCGAAAGATGCTCTGCCGAGCGGGCCGCGTTGATGAAGGCATGCGCCCAGGCCAGCTGGAAATCGCTACCTGCTGGGGCGTCGTCGAGCGCCCGAAGCGAATGGTCCGCCAGGATCTTCAGCGCCGCGTCCTGATTCGCCGGATCGCCGTACACGAAGATCGCCGAGGCAGCCTCTGCGAGGAGATCCTGGACAACGCCGATGTCGGTTTCGCCCCGGATGTTCTTCAGGATCAGTGGGAGGTAGCGCTTTGCCGGGATTTCGGCGTCGCGGAGCATGTCCCAGAGCGCCGCCCATGTGATCGCCCGCGCCAGCGGGTCGGAGAGCTCGGCGAGGTGTTCGGTCGCGGTGGCCAGTGAGCGCTCGTCGAGCCGAATCTTCGCGTAGGTCAGGTCCAGGTCATTGACGAGCAACAGGTCGGCGAGGTGCTCGCCATCGAAGTCCGTTACCGGGGTGTTCTCCTCGGCGACGTCCAGCTCGACGCGCCGGCGCAGATGCAGCCCATCTTTCTTGCGGTCGTAGAGACCGACCGCGAGGCGATGCGGCCGGATGGTTGGAAATTCAGGCGGTGCCTCCTGCTGGATCGCGAGGGAACCGATCGTTTCGCTTTGCGAGCTGGCCAGCGGCCGGAGCGTGTTGAGGCCGGCCGTCTCCAGCCAGAGCTGCGACCAGGCTTTCAGGTCGCGGCCGGAGCCTGCCTCGATATCGGAGAGGAAGTCGGCGAGGCTCGCATTCGAATACTGCCGCTGCTTGATGTAGCGCTGGACCCCGCGAAGGAATGTGTCCTGACTCACGTAGGCGACCAGCTGACGCAGAACGCAAGCCCCCTTGTTGTAGGTGATCGCGTCGAAGTTCAAGTAGACGGACTCGATGTCCGGGACGTCGGCCGCGATGGGGTGCGTGGTCGGTAACTGATCCTGACGGCGCGCGCCGGCCTTGTACTGGTTCGCGAACGTCACCCACCCGTTCTTGAAGCGCGTCGCCTCGACCTGGGCGAGCACCGACATGAAGGTGGCGAAGCTCTCATTCAGCCACAGGTCGTCCCACCAGCGCATCGTGACCAGGTCACCGAACCACATGTGGGCCATCTCGTGGAGGATCGCGTTGGCGCGGTCTTCGCGGACGGCCTCGGTCACTTTGGAGCGAAACAGCATCGACTCGTTGAACGTGACGCAGCCGATGTTCTCCATGGCGCCGGCGCTGAACTCCGGGACGAAGAGCTGATCGTATTTCTGGAATGGGTAGGGGTACTTGTACGCCTCGGCGTAGAAGTCGAGACCCTGCTTGGTGACCGTGAAGATCTCTTCAGGATCGAGGTACTGTGCCAGCGACTGGCGGCAGAAGATGCCGAGGTCGATGTCACCGTGCCGATCGCGGACCCCGTGGTAGGGTCCGGCGACGATCGCGGTCAGGTACGACGACATCTTTGGTGTCGCGCCGAACGTCCAGCGCTTGATGTTCTCTTTGCCCGCGACCGGTTGGGACTGGCCCGGGTTATTCGAGACCACCACCCAATCACTTGGAGCGAGCACCGTGAAGGTGAAGCTCGCCTTGAGGTCGGGCTGATCGAAGCAGGGGAACATCCGGTGGGCATCGAACGTCTCGAACTGGCTGTGGAGGTAGACCTTGTGGTCGACCGGGTCCTTGAAGCGGTTCAGTCCGGCGCCGATGTTCTGGTATTCGCAGGTTGCCAGCACATGCAGCTCGTTCGCATCGCGAAGGTTGGTCAGCGTGATGCGCGCGCCGTTAAACGCTTCCTTGGGCACTTCTTCGCCGTTGAGCTCGCAACTGTCGACCGAAGGCACGAGGAAATCGATGAAGCTGTCCGCGCCGGGTTCCTGGCAAAGAAAGTGGATCGTGGCTTCGCAAGCGAAGGCATCGCTGTCCCGGCTCAGGTCGAGAGAGATGTCATACAGGGGGGTCTGGATCAACTCCGCCCGCCGGCGGGCTTCCTCCCGCGTCAGGTTGTTCCCGGGGTGCATCGCCTAGTAATGTAGCGGGTGCGCGGGCGGAAGCGCCGTCAATCGAACCGGCTACTTGAGCAGCAGGCGCTCGAGCCGGGTTGCGGCGAGGGCGAGGGCCGCCGCACCAAGGATGACCAGGTAGGCGATGTCGAGCAGGATCGAGGGGCCGATCATGCCGGTCGTCAGGCTGCGGAGCAAGTCGACGCCGTGGTACAGGGGCGTCAGCTGCACCACAACCTGCAGTGCGCCGGGGTAGACAGTGATCGGATAGAAGGTCGCCGAGAAGAGGAAGAGGGGAATCAGCACAGTCAGGACAAGGTCGAAGTCCTGGTAGGTACGGACGAAGGTCGACGCGGCGGTGCCCACCGCCGCGAACGAGAATCCGATCAGCATGGCGGCCGGCAGAGCGACCAGTGCCCAAGGGGAGATCACCAGTCCGAGCGCGACCATGAGGACGATGAAGCCGAGGGCGTAGAGCGTGCCGCGCATCAGCGCCCAGGAGATCTCGCCCAGCGCGATGTCGGCGACACCGAGCGGTGTGGCCAGGACAGCGTCGTAGAGCTTGACGTACTTGAGCTTGTAAAAGAAGTTGAACGCGGTCTCGAAGATCGCGCCGTTCATCGCGGAAGAGGCCATCAATGCGGGGGCGACGAACACGGCGTAACGGAGCGGATGGCCGTTCACGGTAACCGTCGAGCCGACCAGCGCGCCCACCCCGAAGCCGATCGCGAGCAGGTACAGCAGGGGCTCGACGAAGCCCGACACGATGACGGGCCAGCCGCGCCGCTGGAGGATCGCGTTGCGCTCGACGAGGTGCCCCGCCCTGCGCACCGCGGGGACCTGGAAGCTGCGCCGCCCAAGCACCGCGATCACGGAGCGAGCCGCCGGCGAAACGTGATGCGGGCAGCGACGACTCCGGCGGCCGCGTACACCAGCAGCACCAGCAGGTGGATGCCAGCGGCCGGTGCCAGCACACCGACCGAGAGGCCGCGGGCCAGCGCCACGCCATGCGCGAGCGGTGTGAGCCAGGCGATCCCCTGGACGAATTGCGGCAGCTGATGAATCGGAAAAAAGACGCCGCCCAACAGAAAGAGTGGCGTGATGAAAAGGCGGCCGATCAGGGCAAAACTGTTATCGGTGCGCTGCGTCGCCGTAAAGGCAAAAATCGGCGCACCAAAAGCGAGGCCGGTAAGGACGGCGACGACGATAGCCAGCAGTCCCAGCCCGGATTGGACCGTGCCGAAGAGGAGCATGACGAGAAAGAATGCGCTGCTGCCCAGTGCGAGGCGGACGGCGAGCCAGCCGAATTCGCCAGCCAGGACCTCGAGGACGCGGATCGGTGTCGCCAGCATGCCATCGTAGGTGCGAAGCCACTGCATCCGCGCCATGATCGGATAGGTGGTTTCGACAAAGGCGGATTGCATCGCGGTGGCCGCCAGCAAGCCCGGCGCGAGAAACGCCACGTAGGAAACGCCGTCGACCGTTCGAACTGGCCCGCGCGAGATCAGGCTGCCAAGGCCCAGGCCCATGGCGGTCAGGAACAAGACAGGCGAAACGAACGAGGTGAACAGGGATCCTTTCCAGGTGCGGCGGTAGACGAGCAGATGATGTTCGAGGACGCGTAGCGCGCCGGTCATCGCCGTCCAATCACTCGATCAGGCTCCGGCCGGTGAGTCGAAGGAAGACGTCCTCGAGCGTACTTCGCCGAACCAGGGTAGACTCCGGCCGCAGGCCGCGGCTATGGACCGCGGTCGCCGCCATTTCGCCGTCGTTGGTGTAGAGCAGCACGCGATCGGGCAGTACCTCGATACGCTCGGCGAGGCCGTCGAGCTTGGCCTGCGCCGGGGTGGTATCGATCGGGAAGCGAAGTTCGAGCACTTCGCGTGTGGAGTACTGGTCGATCAGGCTTCGCGGCGATCCGAAGGCGACGATCTTCGCCTTGTCCATGACGACCAGGCGATCACAGAGTTGCTCCGCCTCATCCATGTAATGCGTGGTCAGCACGATCGTGACGCCCTGCTGCTTGAGGCGGTAGAGGCGGTCCCAGACCAGATGCCTCGCCTGCGGGTCGAGGCCGGTGGTGGGCTCGTCGAGCAGCAATAGCTCGGGCTCATTGACGAGCGCGCGCGCAATCGTGAGCCGGCGCTTCATGCCACCGGAGAGAAACTCGACGTGATCTCTCGCACGGTCTTTGAGCTGGACGAAATCGAGGAGCTGCTCTGCACGGCGCCTCGCGACATCGCGTGCAATACCGAAGTAGCGGGCGTAGGTCAGCAGGTTCTCGTCGACGTGGAGTTCGACGTCCAGCGTGTCCGACTGTGGCACCACGCCCAGCCGCGCGCGAATTCGCGGGCCGTCCGCGACCGGGTCCATGCCGAGCACACGCAAGGTGCCTCCCGATGCGACCGAGACGCACCCGATCATGCGCATGGTCGACGTTTTACCGGCGCCGTTCGGGCCGAGGAAGCCGAACGCCTCGCCGCGCTCGACGTCAAAGTCGATCGCGTCAACGGCAACGAGATTCGCGAAGCGCTTTGTCAGGCCACGGGCATGGATAAGCGCGTCTGCAGGGGTTGCTGATGTGGCCATTCGGGCGTCGAAACGATACTAGATGCGAGGACGCTTGCTTCATGGTCGAGGAGCCATTGCTTGGTGGGCAGCCCGCCCCCGAATCCGGTCAGCGATCCGTCGGCTCCGATGACGCGATGGCACGGGAGGACGATGCAGACCGGATTCGCGCCGTTGGCGGCGCCGAGGGCGCGCGCGGCCTTCGGAATGCCGAGTGCCGCCGCCTGCCGGCCATAGCTGGTCGTGGCGCCGAACGGGATCCGAGCCAACGACCGCCAGGCTGCGAGCTGGAAGCGCGTGCCCTGCAGGTCGAGTGGGATGTCGAACGTCGTGCGCGATCCGGCGAAGTACTCGTCGAGCTGGGCTGCCGTTCGCATGAGGATCGGATGATCCGGGTTGCGGCGCGGTATCGGATGAATGCCCGCGCGCGCGGGTGACAGCCTGGGCCAGAGGATCGTTCTGAGCCCATCATCCGACGCGACGAGCGTGAGCACACCGATGGGTGTGGGGTGGGTCGTGCTGTGCAACCTAGCTTTGGTTTGCATCATGAGGCCTCCTTAATCTTCACGCCAGCCTTTCCACGCCGGGGCTGGCTCATTCGGCGTGTCGCTGAGTGTGGCCCACAGTTGGTGGGTCGCGTAGCTGCGCCAGGGCCGCCAGGCGGCGGCGTGTTCGGACATGGCACGCGAGTTACTGCCGAGGCCGAGGCGGGCGCCGGCCTTCTTAATGCCGAGGTCGCTCGGTAAGAAGGTATCGGGGTCGCCGAGTGCGCGCATCACGATGTAGCCCGCCGTCCATTCCCCGATCCCGGGCAACCGCATCAGCTGCTGGTAGGTCTCAGTCCGGTCGGCGCCTGGATCAAGCGCGAGCGCGCCGCTCGCGACGGCGCGGGAGAGCGCGTAGAGCGTGGCTCGACGCGTTGCCGGCACGCCGAGCCTTGACAGGTCCGCCTCGGCGATCGCGCCGGCTTGGGGGAACAGATGGGTGAGTGTCGGGTCGGCGATCTTGATCACGTCGCCATTCGCAGTCACCAGGCGCGACGCGAGCGTGCGCGCCGCGGCGATTGAGACCTGCTGGCCGAGAATCGCCTGGATCGCGAGCTCCGTCCCGTCGACCGCTCCGGGTGCGCGCAACCCGGGGCGCTTCTTAACGATTCGCGATAGGCGGCGGTCTTGCGACAAGACCTCGACGACGCTCAGCGGGTCGGCGTCGAGGTCGAGCAGGCGGCGGCACTGTCGTACCGCGCTCGTCAGATCCGCCATCGACTCCAGACGGAGCGTGCACCGGATGTGGGTGTCGATCGGTTCGAGCGCGACCACGCCGGCGCCGCGCGGCAGGCGCAGTGTGCGCCGGTAGACGCGGCCGTTCATCTCCGCGACGCCGGGCAGCGCGCGGACACGGAGCCAGGCGGATAGCGTGGACCAGTCGAGCGGCGGCCGGTAGGGGAGCCGGAGTGTGAGCGCGCCGTCGGCGATGTCGCCACGGCGCCGTCCTGTGGTGCGCAGTTCGGTGGGCGTGAGCGCGAACACCTCGCGAACCGTGTCATTGAATTGACGGATGCTCTCGAAGCCGGCCGCGAACGCGACATCCGTGAACGGCAGGTCGGTCGTCTCGATCAGCACACGCGCGGTCTGCGCGCGTTGGGCGCGGGCGATCGCGAGCGGCCCGGCGCCGAGCTCACTCAGCAGCAGGCGATGGAGATGGCGCTCGCTGACGGAGAGCCGCCGCGCGAGCCCGGTGACACCGTCGCGATCGATGGTGCCGTCCGCGATCAGGCTCATCGCGCGCCCGACGAGATCACCGCGCACGTTCCATTCCGGAGAACCGGGGGACGCGTCCGGGCGGCAGCGCTTACAGGCGCGAAACCCGGCAAGCTGCGCGGCGGCCGCGGTCGGATAGAACTGGACGTTCTCGCGCTTCGGCCGGACCGGTGTCGGACAACTGGGGCGGCAGTAGATGCCGGTTGTCTTGACGGCGGTGATGAACCAGCCGTCGAAGCGCGCGTC
Organism: Candidatus Dormiibacterota bacterium; assembly: GCA_035544955.1. Taxonomy (NCBI): domain Bacteria; kingdom Bacillati; phylum Candidatus Dormiibacterota; species Candidatus Dormiibacterota bacterium. The sequence goes on along the minus strand of DASZZN010000031.1, from coordinate 13,696 downwards.
GCGACTCTCGACGGCGCGGTAGCAGCGTTCGAAGTCGAGGGGTCCGGCGCTCATGGCACCATCATGAGGCCTGCGAACGTCTCAGGCTAGCGGAAATCGGACATCCAAAAGGCCGCGGCGGATTAGCGGTTGATGCCGCCCTGGATGGCCGGGTTGCCGAGAACGACGTCGATTCCACAGACCCAGCTGACGACTTGCTGTGAACCGCCACCGCCGCTGATGTGATAGCTTGCGACGGTCATTTGGCCGTTGAAGTGCATGACCGGGTTCCCATGGCCCGTGATGGTGTACTTCGGCATGTAAAAGATGCCGCTGATGTCAAAGCTCGTACCGGGGCCGAAGTCGACCGAACCGGTGTACGCTGACGCCCCGTTTCCACCAAAGAACACGAAGTTGTGCGTCCCTTGCGGATCGCGCGGGCCGACATAGCTTTGCGGGTGCAGGTCATCGATGCCGTTGAGCGTGACCGAGCTGATGTCTATCGCCCCGGTGTCCGACGAGTCCAGCACAATCGCGATCGCGCCAGCAGCGTCCTCGGTGCCAGAAGCCGTATACGTGACCTGGGTAAGTGCGCCGAAGCTCATCGCTCCTGCGTTGTTGATCAGCTTGTAGACGCCCGGGTTCAGCTTGCCAGGCGCGGATGGGAAGACGCCGTTGTAGATACCGGGCTTCCAGTTGCCACTGCCATCCTGGGCACTCGCCGGGAATCCGGCACTGATGAACGTCGGCGCACCAGCCGGGACAGTCGGCGAGTAGTTGTCGAACGGCGTCGGGGCCGGCTGGGACCAGCGTTCAATGCCGACGCCGCCGGCCGGAGGGCCGGTCCAGACCCAGGTTTCACCGTTGGTTACACCACCATGGTCGAGATAGTTCGTAACGGTGGGGCTGCACTGCGTCCCGGTGGAATCGACCTGAGTTGCGTGCGTGAGGAACGCGTGGGGTCCGTTATTTCCGCCGTAGTCTGAGAACGCGTAGACGCTGGCACCAAACTCGCGGACCGTCCCGCCGCCACCGTTGTTGCCCAACTCCCCACTCACCGCGACCGCCCCGTAGCTAGCAGGGATTATGGTCGGTCCGGGCGCCGTCGTCCGGACGCTGTTGCCGGTCGTCACGGTCTGGCCGATGACGCCGGCAAAGAGACCGGGTTCGGTGTGCTGGATCGAGAGATCCATCTCTTTCGCGGCCGGGTCGGCAATGCTGATGGTGTAGGCACCCGTGGTGTAGGTACCGGGTGGGCACGCCGAGTTGCTCGTGCAGGAGCCCAGCGGCAGCGTGAAGCCGAGCGGTTTCTGAAGGTACTGCAGCGCGACCCAGTGCGCCGCGTGGGTGCTCGTCGAGTAGGCGACCGAGCCGGCGAGCGCGGCCGAGTCGACGTCGGCCTGGAGCAGCCGGCGGTCGGACTGCGCAAGGCTCAGGTCAAGGGCGAACGCGGCCAGCCCGAACAGCAGCATAGCCATCAGGGCTACGAGCACGATCATCTGGCCGCGGCGCCCATTACGCAGGGTCTTTTTCATCTCGTTCCGAATCACGGTTGCATTCGCAAGTTACGGGGCGGCTTTCAGGCGTGCCGCGTAACGAAGGCGCCACGAGTCTGTTGCTGCAGCGGTCCCTGCACGTCAGAACTCCTCGCCCAGCATCGACGTCGACGACATCAGCGTCAACGTTGGCCCGAAGGGCGTCCACGGCTTAAACGTGTACTTCACGGTTACCTGCACCAAGAAGCAACCCTTGAATTTGGGAAACCCCCACTCCGCTTTGCGTGAGCCGAGCTCGCCCGCCCGAGGGTCGTGGGTCAGTCTCGTTTTGGCTGCGACGCAGTCGGCGTCGGCACCCGCGGCACCGGTCTCGGCCGGAGCAATGCACACATTGACGTTGCCCGCGGCCGGGTTGCCGCACGCGCCAGCAAGCGTGTTGGAGAACAGCGTGACGGTGCCGCCCAGCGGCTGCACGACATGGGTAACCGTCTCCAGGATGCGGGCGTCGGTCAGGCATCCGCTCCCGGTCGCGCCCGAGGTGAAGCTCGTGCCCTGGCACGGTTGGCCGTTGGACGCCCCCCACGGATTGTCCGCGGCGCTGCCATTGGCCACTCCCTGTCGGGCTCCCTGTCGGGCAGCATCGGCAACCGTGCTATCAGCCTGTACCAGGCGCATGAAGTCGATCATGCCGATGAGGACCAAGAACAACACGGGCACCACGAGCGCGAACTCCACGAGCGACTGACCGCGCGAGTGCTGAGGCCGCATCTCAGTACTGCACCCGCGCCTGGACGTCCGCTTTGATCGTGATCGGCGAGCTGACAAAGTTGGCGAGGAATGGGGTGATGAGTGGCATGGAATAGACGATCTGGACCTCGATCGCGTCGGATCCCGTGTTGCCGGGGTCGGTGGAGGTCGCGGTCGCGCGGGTGATGGCCTTGTTGGCGGCACAATGCCAGGTGACCGTCATGGTGGCCCCGTTGATCGAGGAGCCGGCCGGCGTGCCGGTAAACGTGCTTTCGAGCGCGGCCTGGTTGCCGATCGTCGCTAGCGTGTCGCCAGCCAGTGGCGGCAAGGTCGTGCTCAGCGATGCGGTGCTGCCGCCGCCCGCGCATGCCGTATCTCCGGTCGCCTGTTGGGGCTGCAGCACGGCGCTGCGAAGCGCCTGACGGGTCGCATCGGCCACCCCTTCCCGGTAAAAGTACGCGCGCCCGACGTCGGCCGTCAGCAGCCCAAGAATCAGGACCACGGGCAAAGCCAGGGCAAGCTCCACTAGAGATTGCCCGCGACGGCGGGTCAGAAATGACTTTGTCATACGGATCGCGGCGATCTCACCCTGTCAGCCGTAACTTACAATGGTGCTTGCTTCCACCAAATTCGCTATGTCGTCACACACTCGTGCCCGTGGTCTGTCGCCGATCGCCGCCACCCGCTTCTCATCTTTCAGTGATTGTTAGCGCACTTTTAGCGATCGCGTGGGCGTCGTGACGGCTACGCCACAAGATCGTCACACCGGCACGGCGGACCCACCTCGGCCACGAATAGTTCATCACCATGGGGGCGTTGTAGATAGTGGACATGGCCGCTCGCCTTGCCCAAGGAGTGATCGATTTTATGCGCAGGATTCTTATCGCAATGATCGCCGGCAGCTTTCTGCTACTGAGCGGCGTTGCCGCCAGCGCCAAGCCCGATTCGGGGAATGGTCAGCAGAGACAAAATGGCCAGCTGCAGACCCAGGCGCAAAAGGACGAGAAGACGACGCTGCCGGCGGCAAAGCCGGCGACCACGCCCGCCACGAAGCCGGCGACCAAGCCGGCCGCAACGACCGCTCAGTGTGGCGAGCAGGGCGACAATACCGGCGACCACCAGCACGAGGACGCCGCCGCCTGCAACGACCAGAATGAGCAGGCCGGTGTCAACGAATCGAAGACCAACGCGAACGATACGGCCGGCGGTAATAGCGAGAACTAACGTCTGATCGAAGAGGGGCCGCTTGATGCGGCCTCTCCTTTTGTTTGAGGGCCGCCGGGGAGGGCGTTTCACGAGGGGGTAACAGCTTGTCGACGAAATTGCAGACCTCGGCTGGACCGCACTTTGCAACCTTTGCTGTATCGGTTGGGATTTACGTTAGCAACCGTGCGCTCCCTGATGCGCCGTGGACGTGTTCGCCGGCGAAACAGTGCCCAATCGATGGTCGAGTTCGCCCTGCTCGCCCCGGTCGTGATCATCATGCTGTTCCTCTGCATCGACTTCGCGCGGCTCGTCTACACGTATGCCGCCGTGTCCTGGGCGGCCCGGGAGGCCGCACGGGTCGTCTCGATGGAGCCCCAGGCCAGCAGCGATTGCGCCGCCATTCGGACGGCCATGTCGAGCGCGCAGGGATTCCTGCTCCGGCCTGACGAAAACTCGATCGTCGGCAACGCGGATCCGAACAGCTCGTCAAGCCCCAACGCGGATCAGAATCCGCCCGCAGGCGTGGGCAAGATCTACATCTGGCCGGCCGTGGCGACCGCCTCTCCGGCAGATCAGCACTGCGATGGCGTCGCCCGCGCGGTGTCGCCGACGGTGCAGGACGTGGCGGTCCAGGTTAAGTACACCTACCTGCCGATGATGCCGCTGATCAGCAGCTTCCTGCCGCGAATCACCATCACCACGATCAGCGTGGTGCACACGGAGTACTGAGAAATGAACTTGATCCGCCGACATCTGACGAACCGCACCACTGGCCATCGTGGCCAGGTGATGGTGATCTTCGCCCTGATGTTCGTCGTCCTGGTGGGGTTCGCCGGGCTGGCGCTCGACGCCACCCATCTGTACCTGGTTCAGCACACGGCGCAGAAGGCGGTCGACGCCGCGGCATTGGCCGCCGGCAAGCGTCTTGCCGGGGCGACGCAGCAGTCGCCGATTGCGGACTCGAATGCGCTCGCCGCCGTGGCCGCCCACGACTTCGCCGGGGCAGACGGGTTCATCACGACCCGAAACACGGCCTGCGACCGGACGACCACGGTCGGCAGTCTGACTCGGTTCACCACGACCTGGTACGACACGGCGGGCGTAGCATGCGGCTCGAGCTCCGGATTCAATAACGCCGTATCCCTTGCGGTGCCACCCTACGCGCTGACCCCGCACTGCCAGACGGCCCCCTACAACTGCATGCAGGTCATCATCAACTCGCAGGTCCAGAACCTGATCATGGGATCGGTGGGCTTCGCGACGAGTAATGTGAGCGCCTCGGCAACCGTGTTCGCCCAGCCGAGCGGCATCGTGTACAACACGCCGCCTCCACTCGCGTTCTACCTCTATGAGGCGCCCACCGGCGCGTGCGGCGTTGGTTACCAGTGCTTCGACCGCACCAAGGCACCGACCCGGTCGATGCTGAAGTGTGATGCGACAGCGAACTGCCCCACCTACTGGGTCCAGAACGGCGCCGGCACGATGATCATCGGGGTCGACGGGGCCACGCTCAATCCGCCGTCGGACGTGGTCGCGGCCGAGTCGAACGGTGACATGGTGATCGGCGACCGGTCCTCATTCTGTGACCCGTTCGGCGGGGTTACGAATCAATGCGCCTGGAACAATCCCGTCGGCGCGAATGGCTTTGCCCTCAACCCGAGCGCCATGCTGTACTGCAGCGGCTTCGGAGGAGGCTATACCTCGACGCCGATTGGTTGTACCACGACCGGTCCGGGCGCCTATTCGGTGCGGAAGGTCTACGGCAACGAGACCTCCTTCAGCACCAAGTCATGGACGCCCCGGTTCAACCTTGCCGGGCTGCCGAGCTGCGGCACCGTGGTGCTGAACGGCGACCCGGTCGCGAGCAGCGGGTCGACCTGCCCGCCGCCAGCGTCCGAACCGTATAACCTGATGCCGGGCATCTACCAGTCGATCGTGGTCAACCACGGCACCTATACCTTCGAGCCGGGCATCTATGACATCACCGGCAAGGCCAGTGTGAACACGGCGACCAGTGGCAAGGCGAACGGGATCGACCACAGCCGCGAGAACTCCAGTGACTGGGACCTGTGCACGACCGCGTCCGGGAGCGTGACCGCCTGCGGTGGCGTCAACCCGCTAACCGCGGGCGTCTGGATCGGTTACGGGTCGCTGGCCTCGGGGCCGCTGGTCACCACCGTCAACGGAGCCTGCGCCGGCGCCGGGACGACCGTCGGCGGTGGCGGCGACCGCACCTCGATCAGTGGCGCCGGCGTCGTCTTCCGCTTCGAGGCGAACTCGGCCGGCTTCGTTTCCACCAGCGAGATCGACTACATCGGCCTGAACGCGCCGGGACTGGGGCAAGAGCAGCGTGTCGCCGGCGCCCCGCTGCTGTTCGACATGGAGAACGACAGCTTCATCCATATCGACTCGGGCAGCACCCGCGAGAGCGAGACGCCGAAGCTGAACAGCTTCAACGGAATCATCTACCAGTACACGAACGCGCGGGCCGGTGGCGTCGAGGTCAACCCCGGCAGCCCGTCCCGCTGGGGCGAGTGGGACGGGGGTACGACGAATGCGGTCGTGTCGGGCCAGATCTTCGCGTACAGCCTCACCACCTTCGGGGCCGGCGGCACGTTCAACTTCAGCAACGGAACCGGCGGAGCCGCGACCCCGAGCGTGACGACGAGCGGCATTCAGGAGAACCAGATCCTGGTCAGCTCGACCCTGGTTGCTGCGACCGGGACCACTGAGTCGATCGTGATCAAGTACCAGGACGAATGGGCGCTCGACGCCTACGACGCGTACGTCAAGATCAACAACGGCAGCCCCATCTACTTCTCGGATGGCATCTGGAACCCGCGGCCAACGTCGGGACAGACGCTGCCACCCAACGCGCTGACGAATATCCCGAGCGATACAAACCCGGCGAAGCCCACGGGCGCGGAAGTGGGCGCCGGCCACTACACGGTCGGGACGAACTCTAACGGTGACCCGAAGTGGACGATGACCTACCCGGTGGGCGGGATCTACGGCCCACACGACGGGAGCACCTTCACGGTCGAGGGCAACTGGGCCTGGGGCCACGAGCGTGACCTCCTGACCGCGGTCCGTGGTAACGACCTGGCGACGCTCACCTATACCTTCCCGGTGCCCGCCGGCCAGACGGTCACGGTCAGCATGTTCATGACCGACGGCGACCGTTGCGGTGACTACGTGACCTCGACCTGGACCTTCAACAACATCGGGCAGCCGGCGCCAGGTGTGCAGGTGGTCGGGTCCGTGAGATTGGAGGCATGATGCGCAGGCGACTGCGAGGCCGGCGCGGGCAGGCGCTGGTTGAGACCGCGCTGATCTTCCCGATGCTGCTCTTGTTGATGCTCGGCTCGGCCGACATGGGGCGCGCCTTCTACCTCAAGCTCGAGATGTCGGGCGCGAGCCGGGCCGGGATGCGGATGGCGGTGTTGGGCCAAAACGTCGACATCGGTAACGCGGTTCGCGCCGAGCCGAACTCGGCGATTCCGAACACGACGGCGGCTTGGGGCGTGACCGGGCCAGGCGGTAGCAGAGCGGACTGCCTGTCGGCGACCCAGAACTGCGGTGATCCGAATGGCTGCCCGCCCACGGCGTTCGCCGCCGGGCAGCAGGCGTGCTTCGCGGTGCGGACGTGCACCAACTGGACGAACGGCGCGTGTGCCACCTACAGCGCCTGGAACGTGCGCCCGTCGGCGGGCGTCGACCAGGCGGTCGAGGTGCTGGTGATCTATAAGTTCACACCGGCCACGCCCCTGATCGCGAACTTCACCGGCGGAACCGGGTCCTTCTACCTCCCTGGCGACACACTCGGCCTGCAGCTGTATTAGCCGCGTCGCGCGTGTCGTTCCGTAGACTGGGGCCATCGTCACGGTGCCCGAGCGCTACGACGTCGCGGTGATCGGGGCCGGCCCGGCCGGCTTGGCGGCCACCGTGTCGGCCGCGGATGGCCTGAAGACCGCGGTGATCGACGCCTACGGCGCGGGCGGCTCCGCCGCGGCAACCCCGGTCATTCAAAATTATCCGGGCTTCGCGGACCCCGTGAGCGGCGACCAACTCATGCGTCGGATCTACGAGCAGGCCCAGCGATTGGGCGCGAACTTTGCCTTGACGAATCCCGCGGTGGGTTTGTCGGCAGAGTCCGGTGGACTGGTGGTGACGCTAGCCGATGGGGTCACGATTTCCGCCCGGGCGGTCGTGATCGCGACCGGGGTGGCGTATCGCACGCTCGGAGTCCCGAGCGTCGACAAGCTGACCGGGGCCGGCGTCATCTACGCGGACTCGGTCGCGGAGCCGGCGGCGCTCGCCGGCCAGGAGGTCTTCATCGTCGGCACGACAGCGGCGGCTGGGCAGGCGGCCCTTGACCTCGCAAAGCACGCCGCCAATGTGACGATGGTGGTCCGCGCCGGCGCACTCGACGCGAACGTCTCGCCCGGATTGGCCAAGGAGATCGACCGAACGCGGAACATCCGCGTACGCGTCAACACGCAGGTCGTCGAGGCTTTCGGCGAGGGTCGCCTCGAGGGCGTACGGCTCCGCCATCGGGTCAGCGGAACGATCGAAGCGGCACGGACTCGGGCATTAATCGTAATGATGGGTGCCAATCCGAACACCGAATGGTTGAAGGGAACGATGCTGCGCGACGAGGAGGGTTACCTCCTCACGGGAAACCAACTCGTGCGCGACGGACGGTTGCCCCAGGGCTGGCTGAGCGAGCGCGCGCTCCTGATGCTGGAAACCAGCGTACCGTGCGTATTCGCTGCCGGGGATGTCCGCCGTGGCGCAGTCAAGCGGGTCACATCGGCCATCCTCGAAGGCATGCTGGCGATCACGCTGGCGCGGCAGGTGCTGCGCGAGCAGGCCGAGAGCGCCGTGGGGGCAGCGAGCTAGCGTTCGCCCGGCCGGCTCGTAGAATTGGACGCGGCAGCTGATGGCGTACCAGACCCTTTACCTCAAGTACCGGTCCCAGAAGTTTGGCGACCTGGTCGGGCAGGATGCAATCGCCCAAACGCTTCGGAACGCCGTCGAGCAGGGCCGCGTGGCGCACGCCTACCTGTTCTGTGGCGTTCGTGGAACGGGCAAGACGTCGACCGCCCGCATCCTGGCGAAGGCGATCAACTGTTTGGACCGCCGCGGCGCGGAGCCGTGCGGCGTGTGCGCGAACTGCGTCGAAATCGGATCCGGCGCAGCCGTCGACCTCATCGAGATCGATGCCGCCTCGAACCGAGGCATCGACGAGATCCGGGATCTGCGCGAGCGGGTCAAGTATCTGCCGGCGACGTTGAAGGTCAAGGTGTACATCATCGATGAGGCACACATGCTGACCACGGAGGCCTTCAACGCCTTACTGAAGACGCTCGAGGAGCCGCCGGCGCATGTGGTCTTCGTGCTGGCGACGACCGAGCCGCACAAGATCCCGCTGACGGTGGCCTCGCGCTGCCAGCGATTCGACTTCCGCCGGATCGACACCGCGGCGATCGCGGCGCACCTAGCCTCGATCGTCGAGCAGGAGCAGGTCAAGGTGGACCCGCAGAGCCTGGCCCTGCTGGCCCGCCTGGCTCGCGGCAGCATGCGCGATGGCATCACGCTGCTCGACCAGCTGATCTCGCAGGGCGGCGAGGAGCTGACTGTGCAGAAGACGCACGAGCTGCTCGGGCTGGCCGACCCCGACACGCTGGTTGCGCTCCTGGCGTTCGTGACCGAGGGCGACGGGGCCAAGACGCTGACCGAACTCCAGCGGTTTTACGATGCCGGCGGGGACGTGCGGCAGCTGGTCCGGGGATTGCTGGGCGCGATCCGCGAGGCGGCCTTGCTCTCGGTCGGCTACCAGGATGCCGAAAGCCTGGGCGGTGCGGCGTCGGCCGGATTGGAGCGGATCGGCCGGGCGGCCGGTCGAAACGCGCTGCTCGGCCTTTGGAAGGGCTTGATGGAGATGGAGCCGGAGGTGCGCAAGGGCGCCGACGCGCGCCTGCTGCTGGAGGTGACGTTGCTGTCGAACATGACGCATCCCGTGCCGGTGACGGTTCCCGTTGCGGCACTGACGACTGAGGCGGTCGGCGGTGAGCGAGTGATCGAGCCGGCCATGGACGCCGAGCCGGCGGTGCTCGGCCCGGACGCGCGATGGGACGCGCTCAAGCAGCGACTCCCGAAGATGATCGGGAGTCTGCTGATGGACGCGCGGCTCGCCGAGGCCAAGGAGGGCCTGGTGCGGATCGAGTTTCGCTATCCGGCCCACGCCGAGCTGATGCAGAAGGCTTCCAACCGGGAGACGCTGCTGGTCGCCGTCCGTGAGATCTTTGGGGCTGACACCCGGGTGGAACTGGTGGCGGGGGAGAAGAAGCCCGCCGCAGCACCGGCGGCGCCGGTGCGCCCGGCGGCGTCCGTCGCCGACGACCCCCTGGTCAAAGAGGCGATGAACCGGTTCGACGCGACCAACGTGCGGGTCACCCCGCGAGGGAGGGGCTAGATGGGTCAGCAGTTCAAGATGCTCAAGCAGCTCCAACAGATGCAGGCCCGGATGGCCAAAGTCCAGGAAGAGCTGGGCGCCAAGACGGTGACCGGAACGGCGGGCGGCGGCATGGTCGAGGTGGTGGCCAACGGCCACCAAAAGGTGCTCTCGGTCACGGTCAAGCCCGAAGTCGTCGATCCCGCCGACGTCGAGATGCTCCAGGACCTGGTGCTGGCCGCCGTGAACGACGCCATGGAGAAGGCGCGCGAGCTGGCGACCAAAGAGATGGGCGCCGTGACGGCGGGGATGGGGCTTCCGCCGGGCCTGATGGGGTAGCGGCCGGTTGGCTGAGATCCCGCCGGCGCTGACTCGGGTGATGGAGGAGCTCGGCCGGCTGCCGGGCATCGGGCCCAAGACGGCCCAGCGCCTATCCTTCTATATATTGCGAGCGCCGCGGGAGTCGGTCGACCGGCTGGCCACGGCCCTGGTCGAGGTCAAGGCCCGGATTCGCTTCTGCGACGACTGCTTCTTCATCGCCGAAGGGGAGCGGTGCACCATCTGTCTGTCAGCCCGTCGCGATCGGACGGTGCTGTGCGTGGTGGAAGAGCCCCTGGACGTGCTGGCGATCGAGCGAACCGCTGAGTACCACGGTTTGTACCACGTCCTGCACGGAGCGTTATCACCGATCGACGGTATTGGCCCGGCCGAGCTCAAGATTGCGGAGCTGGTCGGCCGCCTACGCCGGGAGCCGGTGTCCGAGGTGATCCTGGCGACCGACCCGGACATGGAAGGGGAGGCGACCGCCGCCTACCTGGCGGAGCAGCTGGCCCCGCTGGGAGTGCGCACGTCCCGGCTGGCACATGGACTGCCGGTCGGGGGCGAGCTGGAATATGCCGACGAGTTGACGCTGGCCCGCGCGTTCAGTGGGAGGCGCGCGTTCTAGATGGAAGAGGAAGAGCGCGAGGTCGCCTGGCTAGCGATGCCAGAGAAGGCGCCCGTCATGGATGAGGCTGGCGAAGAGATCGGCCGGACGGAGGAATTGCTGGGCGACAAGGGGGACGACATCTTCCACGGGATCGTGGTGAAGCTGGCGCGCAGCGGGCACCGGGTCGAGGTGCGGGCGGACCGGATCCCGAAGATTACGACCCGCCGGGTGTATACGGACCTGGCTGCGGACGAGCTAGAGAAGCTGCCGGAGTATCGGTAGGCAGCGAGTGCGGCGGGCCGAGAAGAGGTTGCCCTGACGGTTTAGGTGCCCGGCCGCTGGGGTAGGCTAGAGAGGCGTTCGTACGTTCTTGACAACTACGCGCCCCTTTGGGGTATCATTCTCAAGCTGCCCGAGAGGCGGGAGGTAATCCTGCGCTTAAGGCCCGGCGAGCACCTTAACAATTGAAGAGTGGAACGGACTTCTCCGAGAAGGCCCTTCGAAATGTCGTAGGGACCCCTGATTCGATTCTTTAACCGAAGACCCTGTTGGGTCGAGGTTTTTAACGGAGAGTTTGATCCTGGCTCAGGATTAACGCTGGCGGCGTGCCTGACACATGCAAGTCGAACGGGTGCTAGCTGCCCGCAAGGGTGGCTAGCGCTAGTGGCGGACGGGTGAGTAACACGTGGGCAACCTGCCTGAGAGTGCAGAATAACCCTGCGAAAGCAGAGCTAATACTGCATGTGGTTGTCGGATGGCATCATCTGACAACTAAAGTCGCAAGACGCTCTCAGATGGGCCCGCGGCCTATTAGCTAGTTGGTGAGGTAACGGCCCACCAAGGCTATGATGGGTAGCTGGTCTGAGAGGACGGACAGCCACACTGGGACTGAGACACGGCCCAGACTCCTACGGGAGGCAGCAGTGAGGAATTTTCCGCAATGGGCGAAAGCCTGACGGAGCAACGCCGCGTGAGGGATGAAGTCTCTAGGGATGTAAACCTCTGTTGGGAGGGACGAAGATCTGACGGTACCTCCTGAGGAAGCCCCGGCTAACTACGTGCCAGCAGCCGCGGTAATACGTAGGGGGCAAGCGTTATCCGGATTTACTGGGCGTAAAGAGCGCGTAGGCGGTTCCGTAAGTTGGTTGTGAAAGTTCGAGGCTCAACCTCGAAACTGCGTCCAATACTGCGGGGCTGGAGTGCAAGAGAGGCAAGTGGAATTTGCGGTGTAGTAGTGAAATGCGTAGATATCGCAAGGAACACCAGTGGCGAAGGCGGCTTGCTAGCTTGTAACTGACGCTGAGGCGCGAAAGCTAGGGGAGCGAACGGGATTAGATACCCCGGTAGTCCTAGCCCTAAACAATGTTCACTAGGTGTTGGTGGTATTGACGCCATCAGTGCCGCAGCTAACGCATTAAGTGAACCGCCTGGGGAGTACGGCCGCAAGGTTGAAACTCAAAGGAATTGACGGGGGCCCGCACAAGCAGCGGAGCATGTGGTTTAATTCGATGCAACCCGAAGAACCTTACCGGGGTTTGACATGCAGTGGAAAGCCGTAGAGATACGGTCCTCCCGCAAGGGATCGCTGCACAGGTGGTGCATGGCTGTCGTCAGCTCGTGCCGTGAGGTGTTGGGTTAAGTCCCGCAACGAGCGCAACCCCTGTGGTTAGTTAAATTTTTCTAACCAGACTGCTGGGAGAAACCCAGAGGAAGGTGGGGATGACGTCAAGTCATCATGCCCTTTATGCCCCGGGCTACACACATGCTACAATGGCCGGTACAACGGGTTGCCACACCGCGAGGTGGAGCTAATCCCTTAAAACCGGTCTCAGTTCAGATTGCAGGCTGCAACTCGCCTGCATGAAGACGGAGTTGCTAGTAACCGCAGGTCAGCATACTGCGGTGAATATGTTCCCGGGCCTTGTACACACCGCCCGTCACACCACTTGAGTTTGGTGCACCTGAAGTCACTTGCTGAACCCGAATAGGGACGGCGGTGCCCAAGGTGTGCCCAGCAAGAGGGGTGAAGTCGTAACAAGGTAGCCGTACCGGAAGGTGCGGCTGGATCACCTCCTTTAAGGAGCCTGTCGTCGCCGGGCGCAAGCCAGGTGGCGGGAGGAAAGTCAGCTCAGTTCGGCAGTAACCGCTTTACCGACCGCCAAGAGTAGTCTGCGCGCAAGCGCGGGTGAAGAGTAGCGGCCCGAGACTGCGGGATCTCTCGTTCGCGGGAGGTAGGCCGATCAGCAGCCGGTGGGAATCCGGAATGCGTGTCCCGCGACTGCCTATCCGGGGGTCCGTCCACTCCTTCAATCGTTAAGGTACGGCCGCTCGTCCGCTCACCTTGGCACCTGGGCCTTTAGCTCAGATGGTTAGAGCGCGCGGCTGATAACCGCGAGGTCTGTGGTTCGATTCCACAAAGGCCCATTCTTATCAGCCGCCGCTGGTGCCCAGAGCGCGACGTTGCCGGCCAAACGATGACGATCTCAAGTGAAGAGATCCCATTTGGGGATGTAGCTCAGCTGGGAGAGCACCTGCTTTGCAAGCAGGGGGTCGCCAGTTCGAATCTGGTCATCTCCATCTGTTAGAAAGCGCCGCCCGGTGGGTACCATCGGATACCCGGCCTGGGCGCCGCGACATGTACCTTCAAAATCGAATAGCGAAGAAAGTAATTTAGGGTAACCAATGCAGAAAATGCGTGAAACGACCCATTGCGAAACTCGGGTGCGGCCACACGTCCGCAGCCGGCGTTGAGCAGTGTTGATAGATGGGTCAAGCTACAAAGAGCGCACGGTGGATGCCTTGGCACCAGGAGCCGATGAAGGGCGTAGAACTCTGCGATAAGCCTCGGGTAGTTGAGTGCAAACGTTAATCCGAGGATTCCCG
>DASZZN010000030.1 GCA_035544955.1 Candidatus Dormiibacterota bacterium | reverse complement strand
GTCGACGTCCGGCCGCGTGTCGTAGCGAACGCCGGTCGCAAGCAAGATCAAGCGCTCCGGATCGGTCGTCAGCAGCATGCGTCGCGCCGCGCTTTCGTCTTCCAAAAGCGCGGTGACGATCGGCTCCTCTCTCAGAAAGATTCGCTCGTACCAGCCCCTTAGCACGTCAAGGACGATCTCTTTGACCACCTCGGCCGGAGCGGCGAGCAGCCGGCCGAACACCTCGCGCCGTTCGGGCAGACCGGCGGCGAGCGCCTCGAGCGCGGGCGTGCGTGCTCGGCGGCTTCCCTCGACCGCGGCCCGGATCGCGGCCCGAGACCGAGCGTCCATCTCGGCGGAGTAGCAGCCGAGCATGTGAAGGTCGATCTCCTCGGCATCCGTCCGGTCGAGGAGGTCGAAGAAGTCGGGTAACCCGTCGGCTCGCTCGACCGCCTGGTAGCCGATCAGCTGATCCCAGAACGCAAATGGTCCGCCGAGTCGATCGAGAGCCCGCCGAACGGTCGCTGAGCAGCGGGCGCGCTGCGTGACGCTCCAGCGATGGCCGACGTCAAAGGTGTTCAGCTCCTCCCGGCCCGTGAACGCGCCGATCTGGAGCAGCAGCTCGTAGACCGGTGAGGAATCGACGTCGACGCGCAACCGATTCAGCGCGACCACGGTAAGAAAATGATATGGACTTGTGGCCGCCTAAGGTTCCCTAATCTTTGTGAGAAATTCTTTCCCAACAATTTCCCTCCCCGCTTTTGCCGGGGAGGGCACACTTGGGGTGGATCGGCGCGAGGCTGGATTCGCTGCCAGCGCCACCGCCGCGTCGATAGTCATGGCGTCAACTCCGCAGTTGCGGGTGCAGGCGATCGCCCGTGGCTACTCGGTCGCCACCGAGTGGGGATTTTCCCTGCCTGCTTGCGGGAGGGTCAGGGTGGGGCTAGCGTAGTTCCTACCCTGATGCCTGACCGCAGATCTATCGTTGGCTTTGCCGGCTATCCCGTGCTGCAGCTATTGACACTGATCCTGACTGCGTGCGCTGGGGGCCAGCCCAAAACCCAACCTCCTGCGGCGACTCCCACGCCGCCGGCATCCATCCGCATCGCCGCGTCCATTCATGAATTTCCGCTACCCTCCGGGCGAGCTCCGACCGGCATCACCGTTGGGCCTGATCACAACTTATGGTTTACCGAGGAAGCGGGGAGTCGTATCGGCCGGCTGTCGGTTTCCGGCAAACTGCTGGAGATCAGCTTGCCGATCGATGGAGCCCCGGGCGTGGGGATTATCCCTGGTCCAGACGGCAACCTGTGGTTCACCGACCGGAATGCCGACCAGGTCGGCCGGATGACTCCCCTCGGCCAGATCACCGAATATCCGGCCCCAAGCAGCAGCTCGCCGATCGATATCACGGCTGCGCCGGACGGGACACTCTGGTTTAGCGAGTCGAACACCGACCGGCTCGGCCACCTGGGAATCGATGGCCGGCTGTTGAATGAAGTAGCGCTTCCCGCAGGAACGGCACCGGCAGGGTTGACGTTCGGAGCGGACGGCAATCTCTGGATCTGTGCGTCAGCGAGCAACGAGATCCTGCGCGTCTCAACCACCGGACAGATTTCCCGTTACCGGCTCAAGACCGAGGACGCCCATCCTTTCCGAATTACCCGCGCTCCGGATGGCAATCTCTGGTTCGTAGAATTCCTTGGCAACCGAATAGGTCGCGTCACGCCGTCGGGTGTGCTCACAGAATTCGCTGCGCGTGTTTTTGGTCCGGTTGGCATCACCACTGATACGGCTGGGTCGGTGTGGTTCACCGAAGAGAAGGGTGACGCCATCGGTCGGATCGCGAGCTCCGGATCGGTTACCGAATACGTGCTCCCCCGTGGGGTGGCGCCCGAGGGCATCGTTAGCGGGCCTGACGGTGCGCTCTGGTTTTCCGAATTCAAGACGAGTCGCATCGGAAGGCTTGCGGTTCCGTAGCCGGTGATCCACGAGGGGACCGCCGTCACGCTAATCTGGGACGAGCCGAAATGAGTGTCCGGCGTCTCGCGCATATCCCAGGCTTCAACATCGATCGAGTCGCGGCGGCGGCCGGCGCCGATCCGGACATCCTTCGGATGGAAAACCTCGACACCGATGTCCCGCCGCCTGAAGCTGCTATGGAAGCGACCCGAGCCGCCATCGGCCAGGACGAGGCCAACAGCTGGCTGCCCTTCACCGGCCGGGATGATCTCAAAGAGGCGGTGGCGGCGTACATCGAGCGACACGGCGGACCGCGTTACGACGGTCGCCGGGAAATTGTGATCACCTGCGGCGAGGGCGACGCGATGCTCGATGCGCTCTTCTGCCTGACGGACCCTGGGGACGAGGTCATCCTGACCGACCCCACGTACGCAGGCATGCTCAACCGCGTGCGGCTCGTCGGTGCAACGCCGCGACTCGTCCCGCTTGGCGTCATCGCCGGTGAGTGGCGGCTCGATGTGGAGGCTCTTCGGGCGGCCGTTTCCGACCGGACGCGCGTGGTGTTCATCAACAACGCCTCCTTTCCATCTGGGTGGGTCGCCAGCGACGCGGAGTGGGCTGCCGTCGCCTCGATCTGCCGCGAACGCGACCTTCGGCTCCTCTACTGGGGCGGCTTCGAAGGCGTCCTCTACGACGGACGGCCGATCCGGCATCCGGCGGCGCTTACCGGCATGCGCGATCGCACCGTTACCGTGGGCTCACCCACGCTCGAGCAACGCATGATCGCATGGCGAATCGGCTGGGTCGTGGCACCCGGTGATCTCGTCAACGATGTCTCGCGGGTCCACATCTATAACGGCCTCGTGCCCAGCGGGTTCAATCAGATCGGCACACGCGTCGCCCTTGGCGTGGGAGACCAGGATCTGGCCATGGCCAATGCAGAATGGCAGCGACGTCGCGACGAAACGCTCAAGCAACTCGAGGGACTCCCCGTCGTCCGGCCCGCGGGCGGCTGGTCGCTTCTCCTGGATGTCGCGGCCCTCGGGCTCGACTGCATGGAGGTCTCCGATCGGCTGCTCGACCAAAAGGTGGCCGCCACCCCCATGCGCGGCTGGGGCGACCAGGTTGCCAAGCGGCACGTGAGATTCGTGTTCAGTAACGAGCCCGTCGAGCGGTTGGCTCTTCTAGGCGAGCGGGTCCGTCGAGCCCTCGGGTCCTAGCGTCGGTCCGGTTCGCTGAACGTCCGAATGACAAAATCGCCATGCGGAACACCATCATCATGGCGCTCCTGGTTGCAGGACTCCCGACTCGTATGCGACGTCGATCTCGTGGGGTTGCGTTTCACAACCAGACTGCCCAAACCCTCGCTCCACGCACGATGACCTGCATGACGCTCCGCGCCTAACCGCTTACGCCGCCATGTAGAACGGATTCTGTCGAACGACCCTGTCGCCCAGGATCGTGATGGGGTGCTGTCGGAGGCCGCCGTCGATCAGACTGAGCCCGGGCAGTCGAAGTACGTCATACATGCAGATGACCACGGCGGGATAGGCGCGGACGACATCGTTGACCTTCTTCTCGAATTCGACCAGTGACTCGAGGTCAGGCCAACCCGGCTGGTTCCACCCGATGAAGCCGAGGAACCGGATCAACCCGTATCCGTCGCGCATCGCTCGGTCGAGCCGCTCACCGATGCGCTCCATGAGCTGTTCGACTCGAGGCGCTCCGTCGATCAACGCCAGCTTCCCTCGACCGATGAGGGACTCGATCGAACCCTCGTAACCCTGCTGAAGCCAGCTGAGCAGCGTATCGAAGCGGCGACGGTCGGCGAAGAGTACGCCGAAGTCTGCTGGCTGATCAAAGCCCGCTCGGAGAAACCTCATCATTTGCCTCAGTCGTTCGTCATCAGAGTGAAAGGCGCAGACGTGGCTGCCGACGGGCAACGACTCACTGCTCCAGCCAAGTGGGACCGTCGTGGCGTCGGATTCGGCGCGAAGCGCGGCCAGGACTTTGGTGCGAAGTTCGGCTCGCGGTTCTCGTACCTTCGCAGCCAGGCTGAGCAGTGAACTGGACCGCGCCAACTCCTGGATCGCGCCCGCGTGTTGAGTGCAGCTTGCGAGATGCTGTTCAGCTGCGGATCGCTCCTCGGCCGACAGCGCCGTCAGAACGTATCCGCCCAGAAGCTCCTCGACTTCCCAGCACTCCAGGGATCTCATCTCCGTATCTTGCTCGAAGGGGCGTGATCCATGGCAGCCAGTTTCTGGAGTCCGAGGCGAAGCTGGCCTTTGACGGTCCCCAGCGGCAGGCCCTGGCGCTCTGCGATCTGCGCGCACGTGTAGCCGCCGAAAAACGCGAGAAGAACGGCGTCCCGCTGACGGTCCGGGAGCGCCTTCAGGGCCATATGGAGCCACAGGCGCTCCGCTCCCATGTCCGCGGGATCGGCACCGTCGTCACCGACCAGTTCGGCCATCTCCAACTCCACGACCTTTGTCGACCCCGCCCGGTCACGGCGCAGGCGATCGATGGCCCGGTGGCGGACAATCGTCAGCAGCCAGCTCTTGAGTGCACCTTTTTCGGGATCGTATTGGCGCCGTCCGCGCCAAACGGCGAGGAAGGCATCCTGGACGACATCCTCCGCCGCGGTCTGCTCCCTTACGATTTGGAAGGCGAGGCCGTAGGCGATCCCCTTGCAGCTGTCGTACAGGCTCTCCATCCCTTCGATCGTCTGCAAGGCATCGGCCCCAATCTCGCTCATACTC
This sequence comes from Candidatus Dormiibacterota bacterium, assembly GCA_035544955.1. Taxonomy (NCBI): domain Bacteria; kingdom Bacillati; phylum Candidatus Dormiibacterota; species Candidatus Dormiibacterota bacterium. Next base: position 71,946 of record DASZZN010000030.1, on the reverse strand, counting down.
GACACAACCAAAAGGCCCTCAACCCGTAACGTGATAGCAATACTATCACCATCTCGCCGGGTGTCAAACCTTTGCCCTTCATCTCAGTTGGCGGACCTGGCTACCCCGCCACGCCGGTGAGGGAGCCTTCGAGGATCGTCCTGCCGGTCGGGTGCGGCTGCTCGCCGGGCTCCGCCGTGATTGCCAACCGCTGATACTGGGTGAGGTCGCGGGTTATCGTGACGACCAGCTTCCCCCCGTCCACCCCGCTCGTCCCCGCGTCGACCGGCGTGGCGTTCTTGAAGAGCCAGATCTCGTAGATCTTGCCATCCGGCAAGGGCGGAAGCCCGGTCGTCGCCAGCACGGCCTGTTTCCGGTCGCGGAAGTAAGTGAGGGTCGCGACAGCACCCGGCGCCTGGGCACTCCCGGCGAAGACCCAGGCGAGCTGCGCCGGCTGGGCCGGTCTGGTGGCCACGCGGTCAAAGCCGATCCCGACCAGGAAGGCGAGCAGGATGGCGGCGGCCAGCGCCACCATCGCGGTCGGCCATCCCCGGCGGGGCGGGCCGGGAGCTCCCCCAAAGCGCAGCACGATGGGGCGTGCCGGGCGCCCCGACTTACCGATCACCCCGGGAGAGGCTTCCGCGCGGATCGCCTCGAGGATCCGCTCGCGCAATTGTGGTGACGGCTGCTGCTCCGGGACGCTGAACGCCAGTCTGGCGACGGCGTCCGTCAGCACGGCAGCCGTCTCCCGGTGTGCCGCACACGTTCGCAGGTGGGCGTCGACCTGGCGCATCTCCTCAGGCGGGAGGGCCCCCAGCGCATAGGCGCCGAGTAGGTTGTCGATCTCGTCGTGGCGCAGCTCGGTCATTCCTTTTCAGCGATGCTCGATGCTCACCTATTCCCTACTACGTGGCGTTTCGTCCCGTGGCCTATTCGCTCGCTCAGGCGCCGAACCGCAGGAGCGCCAGCTCGATCGACAGTCCTGGCCCGAAAGCGATCGCCAACGCGCGGCTCGTTCGACTGGCCGGCTCGAGCGCCGAAAGCACGAAAAAGATCCCCGCACTGGACGCGTTGCCATACCCGGCGAAGACGGCGCGCGAGATCCGCAGCGCATCGGCCTCGAGGCCCAGGGCACGCTCGACGGCCTCGAAGATTCGTGGTCCGCCCGGGTGCGCTGCCATGATGTCAATGTCGCATCGGCAAAGGCCGCTTGGCGCGAGGAACGCGTCGACCGCCTCGCCGAGGCGCGCTTCCACCAGGGCGGGAAGATCTCGGCTCAGCACCACGCGCAGTCCACCGTCGCGCAGTTCGTAGCCGAGGTGCCGCGCGCCTTCAGGGACGAGCAACGTTCCGGTACGCTCCACCGTCCATTGGTTTGGTGATGCCCCCGTCCGCAGCACTGCCGCCCCGGCCCCGTCGCCGAAAACCATCGCCGCCACCAGGTTGTCGACCGAATGATCGTCGGGCTGAAAGGTGAGGGATGGAAGCTCGACCGAAAACAGGAGGACGGCGCGATCGGGATAGGCACGAAGATAATCCGCCGCTCGTGCCAGCCCCGCGATGCCGCCGCCGCATCCGAGCTCTGTGATCGGGAGCCGAGCGACGTCCGGCCGAAGGCCCAGAATCGGGATCAGCTCGGCGTCGAGAGACGGGAGTACGAATCCGGTGCAGGAGACGCCGATCACGAGGCCGACGGTGTCGCGACTGATGCCAGAGCGGTCCAGAGCATCGCAGCTAACCTGCCGTGCAAGGATCCGAGCGTGTTCCAGGTACGCGTCCGTCTGCGCCGACACGCTGCGGGGCGCCATGATGGAAGGAAGCGGCTGCGCGAAATATCGCATTCCGGCCAGGCTCGGAGCGGGCCAGTGCAAGCCTCGACCGCGGAGGCGGCCAACGGCCAGCGCGACGTCCTTCATCGTCACCCGGATCGTGGGCACCGCGGTCACGACTCCCACGATCTGCGCCTGACCCGCGCGCCTATCCATACCTAGAGTTCGAATCGAACCGCGTTCTGGATCACCGTCGGGACAGGATGACGTGATCCACCGGCTCGGTTTGCCGTCGATACATCCGTAACCCGTCTCGGTCCGTAGTCGTGAGTGTCGACGAGTATCCACGCTGCGCGAAGGAAAGTGGCTTGTGTTTCTACGGTTTCGTCTCTTGCTCCTGCGGATCGGCCTGATGAAGGTTGAAGGGGAGCGCTGTTGGAGAGAGGTCTCAGAGATCACGGTACGGCTCGCGCCGACCCTCGCCCCGTACGACGGCCGACCTCAGCGGCGACTCTCCGGGTCCTAGGGGTTTGAAGGGGGAACAACATGGCTGGGCGCGCTTTCGCCGTCGAAGCCTGGCGTTGCCGGCTGCGGTCCTGTTCGGATTAGGCCTGCGCCTTTGGGGAATCGGCTTCGGCTTGCCGGCCATCTATCGGCCAGATGAGGACGTCGTCGTTGGGCGGGCGATGGGCGTCCTGCACGGAGTGATCGACCCCCATTTCGCCAACTGGCCGCATCTATATATGTATCTATCGGCGGCTTGGCTTGCGATCCTCAGGCCCATCTTCCCTCTCCTGGGTCCGGCGGCGCCGTACCTGGCTGTTCGACTGCTGGATGCCGCCATCGGCACCGCCACGGTCGTCGTCGTCTACCGCTTCGGCCGGCGAGCCTATGGCGAAACCACGGGTCTTGTCGCAGCGATCGCCCTCGCCGTCGCGTTCTTGGCCGTCCGGGATAGCCACTTTGCAACCATTGATACGCCCCTCGCCTTCGCCTGCATGCTGGGATTAATCGCCGCCTACCGTCTGGCGGAGGCCGACACTGCCCGACGACGGGTCGCAGGCGGGATCGTGCTCGGCGCGGTGGCGAGCCTCAAATACAACGGCGCCCTCGTCTTCGTGAGCCTGGCCGCAGCCCAGGGACTTCACGTTCGCGTTCCGCGCCGCGCCCTGACTGGGCTAGCGGTCGTCGGGTTCGTCGGTGTGGCCACCTTTTCGATCACCTCCCCGTTTCTCCTCATCGATCTCGGCTCCTTTGCCTCGGGGATCGGCTACATCTTTGTACACCTCGCGGCCGCGCACCAGCCGGAGATCGGCTACCTCCATATCCCGCGGCTGGCCCTGTGGTCTGGACTCGATCCGCCCCTGTTTTTGCTCAGTCTGGCCGGGCTGGCGTACGCCGCCGTCCGCCGGACCAAAGCCGACGCGATCCTGGTGGCGTTCGTGCTCGGGTACTACGGACTCATCGGGTCGGGGCACATGGTCTTCGTGCGCTACGCCGATCCGCTCATCCCACCGCTTGTGATCCTGGGTGGGCGAGCACTGGTCGCAGCCTGCGAGCGCTTGGAGCACCCCCGCCTTTTCCTGGCGGCGGCCGTCGCCATCATGATCATTCCGGCGGTAGCCCATGACCTTGCCTATGACCGCCTGATCCAGCAGACCGATACTCGGACTCAGGCTTTCGAATGGCTACGAGCACACGTTCCAGCCCGCGCTCGGGTGGCGGCGCTCTATTTCGCGGGCCCGACGCATGACCAGGCGATGATCGATCGGCGGGCCGAAAGCCATGGGGCAACCGACGCGTACGTGGCCTCGTTCCTCCAGAACCGGCTCCAGGATCAGTACAGCGTTCACGAGCTTGCGGAGTCCGACTTGACGAAGGACGTCCTCCCGAGTCTCCGAGCGGACCGTGTGGACTAAGCGGTCTACTCGCCGATCACGCCGTCCGATGGATGTGCAACGCCGACCCCGCTGCGGCGGGCCCTCGACACCCAAACAAAGCTCGTGGTGACGTTTACGGCGACCGGCGGCCATTGCACGGATGCCGTCTTCGACCCGATCGATGGCTACTACGTGCCCTTGAGCGGATATGAGCACTGGATTCGACCCGGACCCCCGATCCAGATCTTCGATTTACACGCATTTCCTTAGCCGATGATCCGGCGAGGCTCCTGTCGCGTTATAGAGACATATGCCTGAGTTAGTACATCGCCTCTGTTAGTAACTCAGCGACGGGCAAGCCCACCAGGCTGACTCACGCCCGAAAAGGAGGGACGCCACGCGCTCACATCGCACGCCGACAGATCGCATCGAGGAAAACAACCATTCACAGGAAAAGGAACACCATGCGCAAACAAGCTTTGATCGCCGTCCTGGGGACGGCGGCCGCGGCGCTCACGTTCTCGCCGATCGGCGCGAGCGCGTCGAGCCACCGCGAAGCGCCGCTCATCTCCCAGGATCCGGTCGCCGATAACACCGACACGTACGCGTTCGTCGACCCGGTCGACCCATCGAAGGTCGACCTCATCGCGAACTGGATTCCGGTCGAGGTCCCGTCGGGCGGTCCGAACTTCTACAGCTTCGGCGACGACGTCCTGTATCAGATCCACGTCGACAACGTGGGCGACGCCAAGGACCACGTCGTCTTCTCCTTCCAGTTCAAAACCACCACGGTCGATCCGTCCACCTTCCTCTACACCGCCGGCCCTGTCACATACGATGCCAGCACCAAAACGTACAAAAACTGGAACCGCCCCCAGAGCTATGACGTTGCGCTGTGGCGGAATGGCGACAATCGCAAGATCGCCGACAACCTGCTGACCCCACCGGATGCGGTCGGGAAGAATTCGACCGGCGACGCCGCCAACTACCACCAACTGGCAAAGGCTGCGATTCATGACATCGGTAGCGGCATGACGGTCTTCGCCGGGCAGCGCGATGATCCGTTTTTCGTGAACCTCGGCGGCATCTTCAGTCCGCTGAACGTCACGGGCGCTGCGACCGGCGCCGTCGATACCTTGACAGGGGTTAATACCCACACGATCGCGATCCAGGTTCCCAAGACGATGGTCAAGGGACCGAACGATTCCGTTATCGGTGTCTGGGCGACCTCCAAGCGCCAGACGACGCAAGTCCTGAACAATCCTCTGGATACCGGCCGGAAGAACGATGGCCACTTCTGGACCCAGGTCTCCCGCCTGGGCAATCCCCTCGTGAACGAAGTCGTCGTGCCGCTTGCCGGCAAGGACACCTTCAACGCCACGACTCCTGCCGAGGACAAGCAATTCCTCAGCGGCGTCACGTCTCCGCTCCTGGCGAAGTACCTGAACGCGTTTTTCAAGGTCGGCGCGCCGGAGACCAATCGGACCGACCTGGTCGCGGTCTTTCTAACCGGGATCAAAGGCGTCAACATGCCGAACAACCCGAACCAGGTTCCCGGCGATGAGCTCCGCCTCAACATGGACGTCCCACCGACCCACACCAATCCCAACGATGTCAACCGGCTGGGCGCGCTCGCCAAGGAGAACGACGGCTTCCCGAACGGCCGCCGCCTCGGTGACGACGTCACCGACATCGAGCTGCAGGCGGTCGACGGCGCGACCTGCGCCTTCGCCACTCCAGCGTGCACGCCGGGCGCGATGGCAACAACGCTTGGAGATGGCGTCGCGCGGGACGCCGACCCGCTCTTGACCGAATTCCCCTACGTCGCCGACCCACATTCGCCGTAAACGACAGCAACCTGGACGGGGCTCCTTCGGGGGCCCCGTCACTTCATCCAGCGGAGGCCTTGATGCGCCTGACTCGAATCGCCATCGTCCTTTCGCTCGGCGCCGCCGTGAGCGCGTGCGGCGCCCAGCCGCAGGCGACCACCGCGGGCTCCGCCAGCACCAGCCGCGCCGCCCAGGCCCTGAACCTGACCAGCGACCAGGTCATCGTTAGGGACCAGGAACGAATCCGCACTAACGCCAGCGATTGGATGGCCGTGGACGAACTGGCCGCAGCCTACCTGCAGAAAGTTCGCGAGGTCGGCGATCCCTCTTATTACCCGAAGGTCGAGGAGCTCCTGAGCTCAGCGATCCACCATGACCCGGACGACAGCGAGGCGACGACCCTGATGGGCACCTTAACGCTGGCACGCCATCAGTTCGCGGAGGCGCTCAGGTGGGGTCAAAAGGCTCACGCGCTTGCCCCCTATGCATCCCGTCCGCTCGGCGTCATCAGCGACGCGCAGACCCAACTGGGTCGGTACCCAGAGGCGATCGACTCCCTGCAGCTGATGGTTAACCTGCGGCCCGATCTGAGTTCCTATTCGCGGGTGTCCTACCTCCGGGAACTATATGGCGATGTCCCGGGCGCGATCGACGCCATGAAGATGGCGATCAGCGCGGGCGGCCCAGTGCCGGAGAACGCTGCCTACACCGAGGTGCTGCTGGGCAACCTGTACTTCAACGCCGGCAAGCTATCGGATGCCGAGGCCCAGTACCAGCGGTCGCTCCGTGATTTTCCCGGTTATGTGCAGGGCATCGCCGGGATCGCCTCGGTTCGGGCGGCGCAAAAGAACTACGGCGAGGCTGCGAGGTTGTACCAGCGAGCGATCGAGATCTATCCGATTCCGCAATACGTCATCGCGCTGGGCGATGTCTTCGGGGCGTCGAACAACAGCAAGCGGGCCGGCGAGACCTACGACCTGGCCGCGGCCGAGCAGGCCCTCTTCCAGGCCAACGGCGTCGATCTCGACCAAGAACTCGCCTTGTTCAGCGCCGATCATCGACGGAATCTCCCCGCGGCGCTCGCCGCCGCCCGCCGCGCGATGCGCGACCGTCCCAACGTCGTCACCGCCGACTCACTGGCGTGGACCTTGCATGAGATTGGAAACGATTCCGAGGCGCTCGATGCATCGCGCGCAGCCCGCCGGCTCGGCACGCTGGACGCTCTCTTCTTCTTCCACTCCGGCATGATCGAGGCCAAGCTCGGGATGAAGGGTCAGGCAAGGGCCGACCTCAGCAAGGCGCTGCAGATCAACCCCTATTTCTCGGTGATCCACGGTCAGGAGGCGCGGAAGACCCTCGCCTCGTTGGGCCAAACATGAGGGTTCCCACTCGGTGGCTGATCGCGTTAGGGGGCGCGGCCGTCATCTCGGTCACGGCTGCGCTCCCGGCCTTCGCCCATCCCCTCGGAAACTTCACGATCAACCACTACAGCCGGATTCAACTCGCCGGCGACCAGGTCGGGGTGCACTACGTGCTCGACCTGGCCGAGATCCCGGCGTTCCAAGAGAAACAGCGCATCCAGGACGACTCGGGCTACCTGGACAGGCATATCGCCGACCTTGCCCGCGGTCTCTCGCTCCAGGTCGACGGCAAGCCGGTGAAGCTGACCGTGGCCGATCACTCGGTCGAGCTCCTGGCCGGTCAGGGCGGCTTGCAGGTGATGCGACTCGAGATCAATCTCACCAGCGCCTCTCTCTCCGGCGGGAGCCACGAGGCCAGCTATCGTGACGGCAACTACGCGGGTCGGCTCGGCTGGAGAGAGATCGTGGTGCAGGCCTCCGCCGCCAGCCTTCAGAACGCCAGCGTCCCGAGCAGGAGCGTCAGTCAGGAGCTCCGCCAATATCCACAGGACAGGCTGACCAGCCCGTTGAACGTCACGCAGGCGCGCTTTCGGTTCATCCCCGGGGCTTCGGCCGCTGCCGAGTCGACGACGGTCTCGCAGGCGGGCGGCGTTCGTTTGGTCCCGGACCGGTTTGCGGCGCTGATCGTGCCCAAAGACCTGTCGCTGCCCTTGCTCGGCTTCTCACTCTTGGTCGCCATCGTGCTGGGAGGGTTGCATGCCCTGTCGCCCGGGCACGGCAAAGCGGTGATGGCCGGCTACCTCGTCGGCACGCAGGGCAGCACGCGCCATGCGTTGGTCCTCGGCCTGACCATCACCGTCACCCATACCGCCGGCGTCTTCGCCCTTGGCCTCGTCACGCTCTATGCGGCGAACATCGTCACCCCGGAGCGGCTGTATCCCTGGCTCACGCTGTTCTCCGGGGTCTCGATCCTGGTGATCGGCGCCGCGCTGGTCCTCACCCGCACACGCACGGCCTTTCACAGCCACGGCCATGACCACGGCCAAGGCCACGTCCATGGATCGGGGAAGACCGGGCTGACCCGACGCAACGTGGTCATGCTCGGGATCACCGGTGGGCTGATCCCGTGTCCCACCGCCCTGGTCGTCCTGCTCTCCGCGCTATCCCTGCACCGGGTCGCCTTCGGGATGTTGCTGATCCTTGCCTACAGCGTCGGCCTGGCGATCGTCCTGTCGGGAATCGGCATCGCCGTGGCGAGTGGCACCGCGCTGTTGAGCCGTGTCCGGCCGGCCTTCTCCTTGCATGGCATTAGCCGTGCTGCCTCCCTCATCCCCGTCGCCAGCGCCGCAGTGGTCGCTGTCGCCGGCATCGCCCTCACCGCCCAGGCCCTTCCCGGCATCAGGTAGGGGCCGCTCACCTCGCGACCGGTGCCGTCCTTGCCTCCTTCGGGTTCGCCGCCGCCGAGCCGCGCCGCGCGGCCGCCTGACGATCGCTCCCTGCTTCCCCGAGGCCTCTTGGGTTCACAACCAGACCGCCCAAACCCTCGCTCCACCCGCTTGCCGCGGCCTTCCCCGGTGCTAACGGAATACCAGCAAATAAGCCCATTACTATTGACACCAAAATGTGCTATATTGCTATCAAGCATTCATGGTGCGCCCGCGCACAAAAATCTGCGCACCATCCACTGTTTGAGGAATCCATGGCAACGGTACTTGACCAGGAGGTCGTTCACAAGGAGACTGCGGCTCAAGCTGCCACCCCTGTAGTGGCGTCGGCGCCGGCGGTCGGCGAGGCGAGCGTTTCGCGGACCTCCGTGACATCCATCCACGACGGCAACTACACCGATCGCGTAACCCCGGTCATCTGGTGGATCGTCGGGTTCGTCGACATCCTGCTGGCGATTCGCTTCGTGTTGAAACTACTCGGAGGCTCGACCGTGTCCGGCTTCGTGACGTTCATGTATGACATCACCCAGCCGCTGGTGGCCCCGTTCCACGGAATCTTCAACACGGCCGTCCAGGGACGTTCGGTCCTGGAGCCGGAGTCGCTGGTAGCGATTGCGATCTACTCGCTGATCGGCTGGGGCATCGTCTCCCTGATTCGGATGATGACTCGGACGCGTCGCACCGAAGCCGCTTGACAACGCGTCAGTAATACCAAGACGTGGAGACGCGAAATCGGCGTTTCCTAGGAGGCAAACATGACCCTGCTGCATCTCATCGTCCTTCTCGTGGTCGGCACCGTATGCGGCCTGATTGCCGAGCGCGTGGTTCACAGCGCCCTGCCTTTCGGTTGGATCGGGGCGGCCGTGGCCGGCTTTGTGGGAGCCTGGCTGATGGTGGACGTCTTTCACCTCGTCATCCTGCCGACGCTATCAATCGAGGGGCTGCCGATCGTCTCAGCCATCCTCGGCGCAATCATCGTGGTTGTCGTGTTCAGCCTCGTGGCGGGCCGCGTTGGGACTGGCCGCGGCCACAGCTGGGGACGGGCGTAGGCTAGCGCGTCGACCTTTGACAAACCGAAAGGCCGATCGATGAGGATCGGCCCTTCGGTTGCGGCAGCAGTTTTCTGGCAACCGACTTGGCTGGGGGATTTGGAGGAGTCACGTGATCGGCTTCAGGCACATCGTCCCGGCGAGCGGGACGGTATCGCTCGCTGACCGCCGCCATGCGATCCATCGTCGTCGCCACGGCCTCGCCCATGGCATCGGCTGGGGAGCCGCGACGCTCGTGGCAGCATGGCTCCTCGTGTCCGGCATCGTCGGCTTCGCTCACCCATAATCAAACGTCATTTGGCAAGTAGGTAGGCGATCGGCAGCACGGTCATCAATAGGCAGGCGAAACCGACGAGGGCGTTCGACACCCAGCCGCTGCGGTAGCGATGGACGGCCCGCTGCTTGTTGCCAAGAATGAGCATGAGAAGGATCAGCGGCGGCGAGGCAAGCCCGTTTAGAAGGGCGGAGTAGACCAACGCCTTTATCGGGTTGAGGCCCAGCGTGTTCATCACGAGCCCGACGAACATTGAGCCGATGATGACAAGGTAGAAGCCGCGCGCCTCGAGAAAGCTCTTGGAGAGCCCCTCATGCCAGGCGAACGTCTCCGCCAGCGCGTAGCCAGTGGATCCCGCAAGCACCGGGACGGCAAGGGCCCCGGTGCCTACGATGCCCAGGGCGAAGAGCAGCCCCGCAAAATCACCGGCGAGGGGTTTCAGCGCCCGGGCTGCCTGATCAGCCGTCCCAATGTTGGTGACGCCGTGCGCGCCGAGCGTGGACGCGGCGACGACAAGGATCGCAAACATGATGACCACAGCGGCCGCCATCCCAGCGATGACGTCGACCCGCATGCCGAGGATTTCCAGATGACTCACCCGCCGGCGGCGGCCCTTGCGATCGGCGGTTTCTTCGGTCTCCGCGCTGCATTGCCAGAACATCAAATACGGCGAGATGGTGGTTCCAAAGATGGCCACCAAGCCGGCGAGGTATTCCTTTTTGGCGGCGACATGGGGAATGACCAGGTTGGTAGCGACGGCCAACCAATCCACATGGACAACAGCAAGGACGCCGATGTAGGCAAATAGCGATAGGGTCAGGAATCTGAGAAATCGCGCGTATTGGTGATACTGAACGAAGACCTCGAGGACGAGCATGACGGATGTGATGGTGATGAGGAAAGGCAGGAACGGGATTCGGATCACCAACTGGAGGGACGCGACCATGGAACCCAGGTCGGCCCCGATATTGAAGGTATTGGCCCCGGTCACAAGCAAGGCGGCCACATACAGGACCGGTCGAGGGAAATTCTTCTTGATCAGGGAAGCGAGACCCTCTCCCCCGGCGAGCCCGAGACGACCGGCGAGTTCTTCGACCGCGGCGGCCAGCGGGAGGGATAAAGGGACCGTCCACAGCATCGCCAGGCCGAACTGAGCGCCGAGCTGCGAGTAGGTGCCGATACCTGACGGATCGTCGTCCGCGGCTCCCGTAACCAGGCCTGGACCCAGGTGCCGAAGCATCCCGAGGCGCCCTCGGCGACGGTTCCGCGGATGCATCAGAGGATGTCTTTCCATCTAGTTTGGGCCGATGGCGATGATCTGGGCGAATCGGCTGGACTCCGCGACGGCTTTCATGGCGGGATCAGTATGCCTGCCGATCGGACTTATCGCCATATCGCCCGCTGGGGCGTGGTACAGAGAACCGCCACACACCGGCTACACTCTCGTTAACAAGGAGCGGGCAGTGCGGGAGTACGTGCGCGCGTGGAGCCCATCCCTGGGCCGGGAGATGGAGGCCCTCCGCTTCGGCACGTCCGGTCTCCCACTCTTGGTCTTCCCGACATCGCAGGGGCGCTTCTACCAGTGGGAGGACTTTGGCATGGTCGGCGCCCTCCGGGACAAGCTGGACGCGGGCTTCATCCAGCTCTGGTGCGTCGACAGCATCGACTCAGAGTCCTGGTATGCGCACAGCGTCGCGGCCCGCGAGCGCGTCCTGAGGCACCTCCAGTACGAGCGCTACCTGCTCCAAGAAGTACTGCCGCTGATGGGCCAGCCGCCCGTGGCGGTGGGAACTTCCTTTGGTGCGTTCCACGCCGTGCTGCTGGCGCTCCGTCATCCTGACCGGCTGAGCGGCTTCGTCGCGCTCTCTGGTGCCTACGACGCCAGGCACTGGCTGGACGGCTACTTCGACGATGACGTCTACTTCACCAATCCACTGGCGTTCCTGCCTGGTCTTACGGACGAGAAGTACCTCCGACCGGTCCGCGGCTTCACGAAAAAGGTGATCGCGAGCGGCGAGCAGGACGCGTATGTGACCGAGTCGGTGCGGGTCGGCACGCTCTTGCGGGAGAAGGCGATCGACGTTTGGCTCGATATCTGGCCGGGCGGGTCACACGACTGGCCGTACTGGATGGAGATGATGCGCCGCTATGTCTAGCGCACCGCGGTCGAAGACGGTGGGGTTGCTGGTCGGGAGCGAGAACACCTTTCCGCAACCCTTCCTGGAGTCGGTGAACCGCGCCGGCAAAGCGGACGGGATCAGCGCCGAGCTCGTCAGCCTGGGCGGGAACGGCGAGCTGGAGGAGCCTGCCTACGCCGTCATCGTCGACCGGATCTCGCACGAGGTGCCCTATTACCGCGCCTATCTCAAGAGTGCCGCGCTGCTCGGGACCGTGGTGATCAACGACCCTTTCTGGTGGCAGGCCGACGAGAAGTTCTTCGAATGTACGCTGGCCCGCAAGCTCGGGGTCGCCGTGCCGAGGACAGTGGCGCTGCCCAACCGGGACTATATCCCCGAAATTGATCACGAGAAGTCATTGCGCAACCTGAAGTATCCGCTCGATTGGGAGCGACTGGTCGCCTACACTGGCCTGCCGGCGGTGCTCAAGCCGAACACCGGGGGCGGCTGGAAGGACGTCCACTTCGTCCATTCGATCGAGGAGCTGATCGGCGCCTACGACACCTCCGGGCAGAAGACGATGATCTTGCAGGAGTTTATTGACTGGTCGGACTACCTGCGCTGCATCTGCATCGGGCGCGAGCACATCCTGCCCATCCGCTATAACCCCAAGAACGAAGGACTGAATCGGTATGAAGGTCGTGTCGATGGCGCTCTGGCCGAGGCGGCCGCCCGTGATGCCCGCACGCTGACCCAGGCGCTTGGTTACGACATGGACACGGTGGAGTTCGCCGTCCGGGACGGCACGCTCTATGCCATCGACTTCCTGAACCCCGCGCCCGACTTCGACCGCGTCTCGATCAAGCAAGACAGCTTTGAATGGGTGGTCGACCAGATGACGGCGCTGGTACTCGGCTATGCGCGTGGGCAGACGACACCGCCCTGGCGTGGCGAGCACCGCTGGTGGCACTACGTGAAATGAACGACCCGGTCGCCACCTACCACAACCTGCTCGAGGACGAGCGGATCGCGCAAGGGAGTGCCGAGGCGTTGCACGAGGGCCAGCGGGCGCGCCGGCTGGTATTCGGTGACCGTCCGGTTTCGATCACGCTGCGACCGCAGCTGATCCCCCGCCGCCATTACGACGCCGCGGTGGCCGCCTCGCACGTGATCTTTGGAGCTCTCGCGCGGCTGGAGCGCGCATTAATAGAGGATGCGACGCTGAGGGCTGAGCTTGACCTTCGCCCCGATGAGGAGCGGCTGGCTTTGGCGGATCGGGGTTGCGACTCGTCCTCGACCTCCTCCCGGATCGACGGTTTCTACAGTGACCGCCTCCGCTATGTGGAATACAACGCCGAGTCGCCGGGGGGGATGGCCTACAACGATGAGCTGATCGCGATCTTCGAGCGACTGCCGGTCATGCGGGCCTTCCGAAAACGGTTCCGGCTGCGAGCGCTGCCGCTCCGGTCGCGTCAGCTCGGCGCCATGCTGCGCGGCTTCAAGGAGTGGGGCCGGGCCAGAACGCCAGTGGTCGCGATCATCGACTGGCGCGGGTTGCCGACCTCACGCGAGTTCGAGCTGTTTCGAGACTTCTTTACCGCGCGCGGTATCCGAACGATCATCGCCGACCCGCTGGCGCTCGAGTTTCGCGGCGGAACCCTTTACGCCGATGGCCAGCCGGTGAACCTGGTGTACCGGCGGGTGCTCACAAGCGAGCTGTTGGAGCGTGGACAGGAGAGCCGGGCGCTGAGGGATGCCTACCTGGCCGGCGCGGCCTGCGTGTTGAACAGTTTCCGAGCCAAGCTGCTGCACAAGAAGATGTCGCTCGCGCTGCTCTCGGACGACCGCTACGCGCACCTGTACACAGCCCCGCAGCGCCGAGCCATCGACCGGCACATACCATGGACACGCAAGATGCGCGCCGGGTCGACCCGACGGAACGGCAACCGGATTGACGACCTGCCGCAGTACGTTGCCGGTCATCCTGAAGAGCTGGTGCTGAAGCCCAACGACGAGTACGGCGGCAAAGGCGTGGTGCTCGGCTGGGCCGTCCCCCGGGAGGAGTGGCAGCGAACCGTGCAGAAGGCACTCGAGGAGTCGTACGTCGTGCAGGAGGCGGTGCCGATCCCTCGTCAGCTATTCCCTGTCGTGCTGGGAACGATCCGCTACATCGACTTCGCCATGGACATGGATCCCTATCTTTTCAATGGCCGGGTCTCCGGCTGCCTGAGCCGGCTGTCTTCTTCCGAGCTGTTGAACGTCACGGCCGGGGACGGGAGCGTTGCCCCGAGCTACGTCGTCGAAGGCGAGCAGTGAGCGACGAGGCGCGCTGGCTCACCATCGGGATCGAGGAGGAGTTCCAGATCGTCGACCCGCAGGGGCAGCTCAAGTCTCACATCGAGGTCTTGATGGAGCAGGCAACACCGGAGCTGGGTGAACAGATCAAGCCAGAGATGCTGCAATCGGTTGTCGAGGTCGGCACGCGCATCTGCAACGACATTAACGAAGCACGGGACGAGATCATACGGTTGCGGGGTGCCATCGCATCGTACCTGCGACCAGCCGGCTTGCGCATTGTTTCCGCCGGCACGCATCCTTTTTCGCGTTGGCAGGAGCAACAGGTTACCCAACGGGAACGGTACAAAGTCCTGGAGGAGGAGATGCAGGACGTCATCCGGGACCTGCTTATCTTTGCGGTCCACGTCCACATCGGCATTCCAGACCGCGACGTGCGGATCGCGATCATGAACGAGGCTCGCTATTTCCTGCCCCACATGCTGGCGCTCTCGACATCCAGTCCCTTCTGGCTGTCGAGGAACACTGGTCTCAAGTCCTATCGCCACGTCATCTGGTCGAGCTTCCCGCGGACCGGCATCCCACCGGACTTTGCCTCCTGGGACGAATTCGAGAACTACGTCGAGCTCCTCGTGAAGACCGGCAGCATCGACAATGGCCGGAAGATTTGGTGGGATGTGCGGCCGCACGTCATTTATCCGACCCTCGAGTTCAGGGTGTGCGACGCCGCCACGAGAGTGGAAGAGACTCTGATGCTTGCCGCGCTCTTTCAGGCGATTTGCGCCAAGCTCATCAAGCTGCGTCGCCAGAACCTCGGCTTCCGGAAGTACGTGCCCAGCCTTATCACTGAGAACAAGTGGCGCGCCATCCGCCACGGGATTGACGGCAAGCTGATCGACTTCGGGAGGCAGTGCGAGGTACCAATGCGCGATCTTGCCCTTGAGCTGCTGGACTTTGTGGACGACGTGGTTGACGATCTAGGATCGCGAACGGCCGTCGCCTATGTGACAACCGTGCTCGAAGAGGGCACGAGCGCCGACCGCCAGCTGCGCCATTTCAAAACGACCGGCGACCTCAAGGCCGTTGTCGATTTCCTGGCAAGGGAGACGACGGCGGGCACCCGCGTCAAGGAGCTTGCGTAGTCCCTTAGCCATCCCCTCGCGCTGGCCAGGCGACGGTTGCGATCACATCCCAACCAGCAGCATGGCGACGATTCGATCGTTCGCGCCAATGAACTTCCAGCCGATGGTCCCGTTTAGTCCATTGCGCGCGGGCGGAGCAGCAGCGCGCCGGCGCCCAGCACCGCTCCGCACCCGACGCCGGCCGCGATGGAGGGCTCGGCACCCCGAATGCCCTTCACCCCAAGACCCTTTTCGGAACTTTCCCACCTTGAGGTCTCCGACGAAATCAGCGACCGCCTTTCTGAACCGCTTGTGGCTGCCGTAACCGCTCGATCCGATTAGCGCTGACCGACCTGCCTGAGACGGATGGCGATTAGCTTCTTGACGAGAGCCTTGGGAAGTGGCCGCTCGATCGGAAACTGCAATGCACCTTTGGACGTCACGTACCCGGCAACGTCATCAGGTATCTCCGCAAATACCGAACCACTGTGCGGCAGGTAGCTGAGGTGGTTCTTGAACGCGGCGAACCCAGCTATGACCTTGCCCCGGAGCCGGTACGCCGGCATCCCATAGGAGATGCCCTCCTCCGCTTCGGGAACGATGCTGTGAATGGTCTCCCGCAGCTGCTGCAAGGCAGTCCGTTTGGGCTCATCCAGATTCGCCAAATACTCGTCAACCTCTTGTCGCGACATGAGTTCAATTCTGCGCGTTCAGCCAGGCCGATGTCGTTGCCGCGCGGGTCGCGCGATCCGTGATCCGCCGTGCACAAATAGATCAAGAGTTGACATCCGCGAAATAGGGCGCAGGATGGAGTAGACGGGCATGAAAGCAAAGCAGATCTTTTTTGCCGGGACGCACCCGGCCGGGGTAGAACCGCCACGCGAGGCGGTCAAAGTCGACGACCAGCTGATGCAGCAGCTCAAGGCCAGGGCCGCGAAGCTACCGATTGAAGGTGAGCTGGCTTCGTTTGCCGGCGCAACGGGGTGGCTCAATTCCGAGCCGTTGTCGCCGGCTGACCTGCGGGGGAAAGTCGTTCTTGTCGACTTCTGGACCTTTACCTGCGTCAACTGGTTGCGGACGTTTCCCTACGTTCGTGCCTGGGCTGAGAAATACGGCGACAAAGGCCTGGTGGTGATCGGCGTCCATACGCCGGAATTTCCGTTTGAGGGAGACATTGACAACGTCCGCAAGCAAGCAAAAGCACTGGGGGTCGACTACCCAATCGCGGTCGACAGCAACTACGGGGTCTGGCGGGCGTTCGACAACAACTACTGGCCGGCGCTCTATCTTGCGGATGCCCAGGGACGGATCCGAGCCCATCACTTCGGCGAGGGCGCCTACGAGATGTCGGAGATGATCCTTGAGCAGTTGCTTGCGGACGCGGGATTCAGCGGATTCCGCGATGACCTGGTAACGGTCCAACCGGAGGGAACCGAGGTTGGCGCCGAAGGGAGCACCCTCGAGTCGGGAGAGACCTACACCGGCTACGAGCAGGCGGAAGGTTTTGCGTCGCCCGGTGGTGCGGTCCCGAACAAGCCTCGCACCTATACCGTTCCCAGCCGTCTGAACCTGAACGATTGGGCCCTATCTGGACTTTGGACGATCACGGGACGGGCAGCGGTTCTCAACGAGGCGAACGCGCGTATCGCCTTTCGCTTTCATGCCCGTGACGTCAACCTCGTCATGGGACCGCCCAAAGGTGCCGCTGCGGTGCGGTTTCGCGTCTTTATCGATGGCAAGGCCGCAGGCGCCACCCATGGAACCGACGTCGACAGTCAGGGCCAGGGCACTGCGGATGATCAGCGGCTCTACCAGCTCATCCGCCAGCCGGGCGATATTGAGGGCCGGACTTTCGAGATCGAGTTCCTCGATGCGGGCGTCGAGGCCTACTGCTTCACCTTCGGCTAGACATGCTGCGCATGGCGATCACTCACCAGGGCTACCGGGTTTTGGGTTCCAGATGATTTCCCAAAGGTGTCCGTCGGGATCGCGAAAGTAACCGGAATAGATTCCCCAGGGACGGTCGTGCGGTCGGTCGGTGATGGTGGCTCCGGCCGCTTGGGCTTTGGCGAGCAGGGCGTCGACCTCGGTCTTGCTTGCGACCGTCTGTCCGATGCTGAACTCACCGGTCTTCTGTGGAGCGAGCGGGACCTTGGCGTCCTTTGCCAGCTCGGTGCGGGGGTAAAGCGACAGGATCAGCCCGTCCCGGAGCTTGAACATCGCGATTGCCCCTGCCGCGTTGACATCGTCGCCGACGAATTCGGTCGCGATCACACCGCGCGACTCCAATCCCAGGCCGTCTCGGTAGAAGTGAAGCGCCCGCTCAAGATCGGCGACAGCAAGCGTAATGATGTCGATTCGGGGGTTCATTTTCGTTGGTATCTCCTCGGGCCGTTCCAATCCTCGCCTGGGGCCCGCCAGATCGTCCAAGTCGAGCCTTCGAGGGCCATCATGAAGAGCCGCTTGACCCCACGAGAGTCGAAGTAGTACATCGGCTGGGGCTCGCCATCCGGCGCGCCGCCGACGATCGAGACGGTGGCCGGCATCTCGGCGGGCTCCCCCACCGAGCTGATGACGATGAATTTGCCGAGGCGCTCGGTCGTTTCCTCCACGGAGATCTTCATCGGAGGCTCCATCGGAACCTCTCCTTCGCCGTGCCATTCGCCGATCAGCGGCTCGAACTCCTTCATCGCCGCGTTTCGTTAGCTGATTGCTCGTACCAGCGGAGAACACGGAGAGCCCGCAGCGTGTTCCACCGGCTGGGTCGACCATCGCCGTCTTCAAGCGTGAAATGGACTTTGCCACGATGTGTGTTCTCCCGCAGCCACGTCCCATCGGGCTGCAGCTTGGAGCGGAGCAATTGAATCGCTTCGTCGACCCGCGGGTCCGGCGGATCGCCGGCTTCTCGGAAGTACTCCAGGCCACGCAGCACGTCGTAGTGCCAGCGGGTTGGAAACGAGAATTGCAGCCAGGACTGGTTGACGACTTCGCCGGTGCTCTTGCGCCGGAACAGCTTTCGCTCGAGGAGATATGCCTCACCCCGGCGTCGAGCCGTGATGGATTGCGCCGAGCCACCGGTTTCGCGCTCGTGTGCCAACAGCCCTTCCAGGACCCTGATCGTGGTATTGAAGGAAGAGCGAACCGAACCGTTCTCCACCTCGCAGTTCCACCCGCCGTCCTCTAGCTGCTCACCGACGAGCCGTGCGACGACACCATCGACATCCTGGTCGAAGTAGGCACCCAGCGCGACGACCATACCGTTGATGCACGGCTCGACCTCGCCGGCAAAGAACGGCTGACCGGCGTGCTCCCAACGGCAGTGCTCTCTAACTTGCGCCACAGCTCGGCGCACGCGGTCGCAACGTGGGTCGACCCCAAGGTCCCGCAGCATCACGAGGCTGTACGCCGTGGCCGTCCAGGGCTGACCCTCGTTCTGGGCGCCTGCGGATTCACTCCTGCGCGCGGGGAAAAGCGCGCCTCCCTCCCACTGGCCGTCTTCGCCCTGCAAGGCCAGCAGCCGGGCGCCCCACCCCTCGGTGGCCACCCGTGACCGCTCCGCCGCGACGACTTCAGTCGGCGCATCGACAAGATCGCGCAACGCCTGCCATCGGATGGAAGGGTCCGAATCCAGCATCCAGTCCAGCACGGCCACGGCGCCTGAGTCTAGCAACCCGCTATCGTTTGGAGATGGGGTTTTCGGTCGTGACGCTGGCAACGAAGGGAGCGAAATCGGGACGGCAACGCACCGCGCAGATCAATGGATTCGCCGACGGCGAGAATGCCTGGCTCGTCGTTGCCTCGAAGGCCGGCGCGGATACGAATCCGGCGTGGTTCGTCAACATGCTCAAGAATCCGGACGACATCTGGTTGAAGGTCGGCCGCCGGAACCTCAAAGTCCGCGGCGAGGTGCTTACAGGCGCAGCACGCCTCGCCTCTTTCCGGGCGGTTGCGGCGATGTCGCCACAATACGGCGAGTATCAGGAGCGGACGGACCGGGAGATCCCGATTATCAGACTCACGCCTGACCAGGGTTAAGCCGCTTTAGCCAGAGGCGCACGCATCAGTTCGGGTTGGACCACGACCTCGACTGCGGGCTGGGCACCAGCGTCCGACTGAAAGAGACGGAGCAAGCGAAGCTCCTGCTCGGCGCTGCCGGGATGGCCTCCCAGCGCAGCGGCAATTTGGTTAGCGGTGAATTCTTTCATGAGCATTCGGAGTGGCACCGGGCCCGCCCCTACTACATCAAACGTTTGTACCGTTGCGGTACGCGTAGCGGCCGACCGTAACACCTACCGATACCTCCGCGGCGTAGGTTGGAGCCGTAATGGCGATCGAAATCCTGGACGAGGGCGCGCTCGCCGAGCAGCGGTTGCTGGCTCGGTCGCTCGGCGCGCTCATCGCCGCGGAGCCCTTTCGGTCCCCGGTCGAGCTTGCCCGCGCGGTTCACGGCGCCACTCTCGCGCTCTCGATGTTCGGCGATTACCTGCCGGAGGCAGCCGGTGCCCGGCTCAAAGAGCTGCGTGCGAAGTCGATCGACATGGCCGTGAACGAAGACGCTCCGGCGATCGCTGAGTCAGACCGGGTCTGGCTCATTGCGGCAATAAGCCGCGTGCTGGGCAAGGCCGGCGTGAGCGGGCCGGCCGTTGAGCGACTCCATTAAATCCTGAACTTCCCTCCCCTATCGCGAACCTTCAGGCCCGCTCGACCTGGGCAAGCTGCCAGTACACCGCGACGTCGAAATGGCCGGTCTGAGGGTCGGGGTCTCCGTAGATCTCCCACCTGACACCGGTCAACTGGCGGCGCTGCGCCGCGCACCACGCCACAACGGCATCGTGCACCGCGCCGATCTCTGCGGCTGTTCCACTGTGGACGGTCGCCGCCGCCTCGCCGGCCGGCAACGTCGATGGGACGACGCGGCCAGCGGCCTCGAAGGATCGGGTCACCTGGACGCCAACCTCGACCGCGACCTCGCCGTCACGCAGGCCGCGCTGATAGAGCATGACATTGTGGCCGTCGGCACGCAGCCCAGGTGTGGCGCGGAGGAAGTCCCACACATCGTCGAGCAGCGTGCGCCACAGCATCGGAAACTCACGCCACGTCGTGTTCGCTTTGACAACCGCGGTCGGACTCTCGGCCGTCTTCTCGATTGTCACGTGATACGCCATCGCAGCTACTTGCAGGGGATGGTCAGCTTGGGAAACTTCGCGACTTCCGCCTGCTGCTTCACTCGGGCCTCCTCAGCCTGAATCTCGGCTGCGTCTGCAGGGTCCGGGTCGTCCATGATCTCGTGCTCGATCTCTGTTTCGTCGACCTCCGGCTCGGAGTGGAGCCAGTCCGTGCCAAATTGCTTCTTGAACTCGGCCACGTCGCTCGCCATGCTTCCCGCTGGCTCCGGCAGATAGATGAGCGCGAACGGAAGCTTGTGGCGCTTGGCGAACTCACTGGCCTGCTCGTAATACTCATCGGTTGTCTCGATCTTGGAATCCGCGACCGAGCCATTTGCGTAGATGACATAGGCCCACTGATCGGTCACGGACGAGAGCGCCAGCCAGATCGATCGCGTTTCGAGCTCCTTCGAGAGGTAGCGGGCGAGCCGCTTGTCACCCCAGGCGCCGTCCTCCCATATAGAGATGATGTCGTTCCTGGGATCCGACAGGGTGAATTCGCGCTGCGTTCGGTTGGCCATGGCTGGGCTCGGCTTGTCGGACTCGAAGCCGACGGCCGCCGAGCAGCCGACCTCCTTCACGTAGCGCTTGATGAGCTCGGTCACGCGACCGGCACTGCCTTCCCAGATATAGACCTGGTGCCCGTTAAGTCCCATGCCTCTATATCTTCCCGTACACGTAGACCACGGTATAGCCGTTCTGGATCGCGAACTTGATGAAGGCGGTGTGCTGCGATTGCCGTTTGTACTCGGTGAGCTTGAAGTCTAGGATGACGCGACCTCGCGAGTAGCGCACGTCCGAGGAGATCTTTCCATGCGGCGGCCCCAGCGGAACGCCACCAAAGGATGGGAACTCGGCACCCACGTTAATATCCTTGACGCCGCCGGTCGCCAATGACCACTCGATCAGCAGGTTCTCCGCGAGGGCACCCGCCTTGCGGCCAAGCTCCGGCCCGTCGGTCACGCCCTGCTTCATGTAGAACGCGACGGCCATCTTGAACAGCTCCACCGCCTTGGCGATGACGCGACGGCTGCTGCTCGAGAGCGTCCCGCTGCTCGACACGGAGATGACCTTCGCGTAGCCGCTGTGGGCGGGCCGCACCTTGATGCCCGCCCTGATGGTCCTGGTCGGGTTCACGCGTAGCGTGATGAGCGCGTGGTCGCCTGCATCCGTGACGTGGATTTCCGACAGGCGATACCAGAGTTTGATGGCCGCCATGCGCAAGGACATCAACGGCCCTGGGATTCCGTGCATCAGCTGCCGTTCGACGGCCAAAGTCGCGCGCTCCAGCCTGGTGCGCTTGGCCTTCTCGCGCCACTTGCGCCACTTTTCGCGAAGCTTTTCCGTCGCCTTCGCAATCCGCGCCTTGATCTTGGCGTAGCCGCTGCCGAGCGCCTTCCCCACTCGACCCATCCGGCTCAGAAGCACCGTTCCGCCCTTCTTCAGCCCTCGACCGACCGCCTTGACGGCACGCATCACCGCGCCGGCGGCCGTCTTGACGCCCTTCTTGATGGCCTGCCCGATCAGCTTCAACTTCTCGCCGATCTTTTGCGCGATCGCGCGGATGCGACCGCCGACCGCGCTCGCCGGTTTGCGCAGCCGCTTCAGAAGCCAGTTGGAGACGAAGTCGATGGCGGCCACCGCCCCGGCGGCGACGGCCGTAGCGAACGCCGCCCCGGCATTGCCCAGTTTGACCAGCAACAGGAAGGCGACGAACTTCTCGATGGCGGCGAGGATCCGTTGGATCGTGCCCCACGCGGCCTGCAGCCCCTCGATGATCGCGAGGATCGCACCGGCCGCCGGGATGATCATCGACACAAGCTTCTCGATCAACAGCGCGATGAGCACGCCCGGGATGGCGGCTTTAATGGCCTCCCAGGCCATCTGCCCGACCTTGGCCATGGAGATTCCGCCGCGCGTGAGGAGATTCCAGACCGCGCGGCCCATGCCGAGCACCGACTCGACCTTGTCGTTGAACCACTGCGACACCGCGGTCTTGATCGCGACCCACAGGTGGTTGCGGATGCCGTCCATGAGAGCGGCGCCGAGGTTGCGAATCCATTGCCCCGGGCCGGCCGCGATGTCCTTGATCAGCACGACAAAGGTGCCGAACGCCGCCAGCGCGCTCTTCGCGAAGTTGATGGCCCCCTCGACCACGGCTTTGACCTTATCGACCACGGCATGGAAGGCCTTCTCGAGGAGGCCCGCCGCCGCGTGCAGCGCGCGGGCATAGAGATTCAGCGTCGCCTTGACGCTCACGACCAGCGCATGCGCGATCCGGTTGGCCGCCTCGCGCGCCGCCGTCACGACGGCCTTGATCGCGCCGACGAAGCGATCGCGAATGGCGCTGAACGCCGAGGTCAGGCGGTTCCCGATCGCGCTGAGGCCCGAAACGGCAAGGTTGACGACGCCGGCGATCGCCGCGCGCGCCTTCTCGAAAACGGCGGTCGCGACCTGCATGGCTTTGTCGATCGCGGCCTTCGCGAGCGCCTTCGCGCCCTCGTAGATCGCCGTGACGCCCTTGGCGATCGCTGAGCCGACGGCGCTGACCGCCGACCCGATCGCGCCAAAGATCCCACCCGACTGCGACTTCTGTTTCTCTTTGGCCGCCTGCTCGTCGGCCTGCTTGCGTGCCGCGGCCGCCTCGGCTTCGCCCTTACGCTGCGCCTCCGCGGCTTGCTCCTGCGCTTGGGTCCGCTCCTGGACCACCGTCTCTGCCGCCTGCTGCGTCACGCCTTCCGCCTCGGTACGGGACTGTTCGGCGACCTCGCGCTGTTGGCCGGTCCATTGCGACCGCTGTTCAGTCACTGCCGACTGCGCGCGGGCGCGCTCGTCGGAGAGCTGCGTTGAATGTTGACGCTCGACCGCATCCATCTGCTTCTCGGAGGACACCCGCTCTTCCTCGACGCGCGCGGTGTGCTCCTGGCGGTGCTGCGCCATGGCCGCGGTGCCTTCGGCCGCCGCGGCGCGAATCTCGGGTCCCTTTTCCTGTTGCGCGACGATTGAGGCTGCCTCCTCCTCGGCCGATTTCCCTTCCCCGCTCGCGGGGGAGGGCAGGGTGGGAGCCTCGGCCGCAGGCACCTCGGCTGCGACATTCCCCGGCGCCTCACTCGGTGCAATCGCGTCCTCGCCCATTGGGGCGGCGGCTTCACGAGCCCCGGCGACCTGCGTCTGCCCGACCGTGGTATCGAGCTGTGCCTTGTGTTGTTGGAGCTGCTGGCCATCGGGACCGGCGTCTTCCAGCCCCCTCCCCGACCCTCCCCCAGAGGGCGATGGAGATAGGACGGCATGACCGTTGGGCGGCACCCGTGTGGGCTCGACGGCGAGTGATGGAGTCCTTCGGGGCGGTTGCTTCGCGAGCGCGGCGCGCTCCTCGGCCACGGCGTGGGAACCGGCGGCCGCCACGCCTGACATGGCGGCGACCATCTGCGCCGGCGGCAATGCTGCCGCGGCACTCATCGCATGGACCGGATCCTGCTGCGACAAGTTCGGGACTTCCGGTTCCGGTCGTGCGGGGATTGGCGATCCGCCTCCACCGCCACCACCTCCTCCCGCCTCGGCGGCGGCTGCGTCATCATTGCCGCCTTGAGCACCAATCGCCTCGACGTCGGCGTTCGCACCCTGCTTGACATCGCCTTCGCCGGCGGGTAGGGCCTCATCTTCTTGCGCCGTTGCCGCCTGCGCCTCGACGGCGGGAGCCGACCCTTGATCCGGAGCCTCGGTGGAGGCTTCGGCTGCACTTGGGCCTGACGCCTCGGCGGCTTGCTGCTCGGCTGGAATGGGGATCTCGGGCGGCTCTAGCGCTGCGGCTGCAGGCTCGGGCCCAGGAGCTGCCTCGGCATGGAGTGCTGGCGGCATCTCGTCGGCGGTCTCAGCCGCCCCCGCTGCCGGCGCCTTTTCCTCTCCTTCTGCGACGTCAGTCGCCTCCGCTGGTGGGGCAGCCGCCGCCTCTGGAACGGCACTAATTCCCTCCCCCTCCGCGGGAGCGCCAGCTTGCGGGCTTTGACCCTGGTCGATGGTGCTGTCGAGGTGTTCGAGCTCGTCGTCACTCGCGCCGGCGGGCGGCGGGGCCGCCGCGGTCTCGGTTTCGCCTTCGGTTGTCGGAGCCTCGAGCGCCGGCGCGGCCTCGAGCGTCGCCGGGTACGGAATTGGGACGGGCCCAGCGGGAGGCGGCGCGGCAGGCGTGACCACGGGCCGCGCCGGCGCTTGAGCGGGCATCGGTGCCGGCCGCGGACCTGCTACGGGTTTCTCGACGTCGGGCCCCGGCGCGAGCGCCTCCGGCTTCAACGGCGGGGCGATGGTGGCCGCACTCGCGACCGACGCCAGGGCCGAGGCGGGCTGGGCCGCACGCTGGTTCTGGAGCCATTCGGCGACGGCGGCATTCCCCGAGGTGGCCTGCAGGCGCATGATCATGGCCGCCGTTAGCCCAGGAACGGGACCCGAACGAGAACTCGGAACCGCGCTCGGTGCCGGTTGATCGAGAACGGCCGTCAGGCCATCGTTCGTCCAGGATCGCGAGACATCAAGTTCCGGAGCGTCGCCATTCTGGGCACGTGAAACGGCCGCCTCCGGGCGTGTCGTTTCGCTAGGCTTGACGTCCTTCGTGGCTTCAGCCACCTGCTAGCAGTCTGTTGGCCCCGGGCTTCCTAGCGCAGGCAGCGTCCGGCCAGTCTTTCGGGCAGATTCACCTGTCCCAAAGGCCCCAACCCCCCAGCAGGGAGCACCTTCAGTCGTCTTCCTCGACTCTACTCGGTGGGCTTGGGTGGCTCCCCAGCCGGCGGCGACTCGCTTTGCGACTTGCGAAATTCCTTGAGCGACTGGCCGAGCGCTCCTCCCAGCTGCGACAGCTTGCCGGGTCCGATGACAATCAAGACGATCGCGAGTAGAAGTACCAGGATGATCCACGCGTGGCCGAGTCCGAACATCTCTTCCCTCCTTAGCGCTCCGGCGCCTTGATCTTCGGTCGTATATAACTATGGCTGCGATGCAGCTCGATTGGGCGATGATGGCGGAAGCCGTCCAAATCCGTGATGGCCTGGCGTTTGTCCTTGGCGGCGGATTCGATACGGTGACGGCGCCTCAGCTGCCGGCCGCCCTTCATGGGGCGGTCGCGATCCGCCTGCTGTTTCACCGTACGGAAGCCGACCGCCAGCATGCGGTCGAAGTTCGCGTCCTGGACGAGGACGGCGGTGAGCTGCTTCGGCTGCACGGGCATTTCCAGCCAGGCACCCCGGAGGATTTGCCCCTGGGTTGGGACATCCCTCTGCTGGTCACCTTCGCCATCCCACACTTGCCGCTGCCGCGTGCGGCTCGGTACAGCATCGAAATCCTTGGCGACGGGACCCATCTGAAAAGCCTGAACCTGCGGGTTCGCCTCCTCGCCTCGGCTCCCGCTACCCCGCGCTGACCAGGCGCAAAATGGCATCGCCACCGACCGCCACGTCCCGGGCGATCACGCCGCGCTCGTCGATCAGGTAGCCGACCGGCGTCGCGAACATGGCGTAGTCCTTCGAAACCTCCCAGTTGCGCTGCAGCACGACTGGGAAGTTGAAGCCGTGCTCCCTCGCTTTTTGCCGGTTTGCCTCGAGGTCGCCTTTGCTCACCATCAGCACGACGAGGTTATTGCCTTGGTGCGCCTCATGGAGCTGCGCAAGCGAGGGCGCGAGCGTCTGACAGGGACCACAGTCCGGGTCGGAGAACACGAGTAACGTGCGCTTGCCGCGGAAGTCGGCGAGCGTCCGCTTGCGGCCGGCAAGATCGGGAAGCGTGAAGTTCGGCGCCTCTGTCCCTGCCGGCAGGCCGTCTCGCTGCAACTTGCTGTCGGTAATCGACAGGCCCGCCGCCTTTGCCTTCTCGACCGCGGCATCCTGCTTCTGGCTGAGCCCTTCCGCGGTTAAGTCGGCGGCGGGCTCATGAGTCTTGCCATTGCCGCCGCCGTTCAGCATCCTCGTCAGCGTCATGACGCCATCGACGCCAACGGCCAGCGTGCTGGCAATGCGCCCCTCGGCATCGATGAGATAGCCGGTTGGCGTCGCATTGGTTCGGTAGCTCGAGGCAACGTCCCAGTTCGGCTCGAGCAGGACGTCGCCCTTCCAGTGGTGCGTACGCGCCAGCTGTTTGTTGACCTGCTTGTCGCCGCGGCTCATCACGACCAGCTGAGGCGCAGACTCCGAAAGCTCGCCAAGCTTGGGCGCCAGCTGCGTGCAGAAGCCGCAGTCGGGATTGAAGAAGACGAGCACCGAGGGCATGCCGTGATAGTCGGCGAGCGTGCGGAAGCGGCCTTTCAGATCGGGCAGCCGGAAGTCGGGCGCAGGAGTACCCAGGACGAGGGTCGGAGGCGGCGCGGCAGCAGCCGGCTGAGGCGCGATGGCAGGCACAGGGACGGGAACCGGCCGGTCGGCAAGCCGTTGCACCGCCGCTTCGGCGTTGGCCAGGCGGGTCCGGATCTCCTCGTGGGCGATCAGGACACGGCCCTGCTGCCGCACCGTAAGGTAAAGCAGCCAGCCGATGAAGGCGACGGTCGCCCAGGCCAGAATCAGTCCAACGACAAGGGCGACCGTCACAGGCACGTCCCTCCGACGCATTGCTGCGGCGACACGCAGATGATCCCGCATCCGCCGCAGTTACTCGGATCCGACTGGAAGTTGACGCAGGTGGTGCCGCAAGCCGCAAAGCCGTTCGGGCAACACACACCCTGGGTGCACGACTGGCCAGTCCCGCAGACTGTGCCGCAACTCCCGCAGTTGTTGTTGTTCGTCTGGAGATTGACGCACGTCGGGAAGCCGTTGCCGGTACTGCAGACCGTCGGCGCGGTGCTCGGGCAAATGCATCCCTGGAAGCAGATCTTGCCCGAACCCTGGTCTGTCCTGATGCTGCAGGTCGCTCCGACGGGGCAACACATCTGTTGCAGCCCTTGAACGGGCTGACAGCCAAAGCCACAAGTGAATTCGGCGCAGAAGTCGCAGGTCTGGGTATTGCCGCAGGCACACGTCCCGTTCTGGCAGACCTCGTACTGGCCGCAGGCGTGGCCGCAGCTGCCGCAATTGTCGTGGTTGGATTGAAGGTCGCGGCACGTCCCGTTGCAGCAGCTCTGGCCACTGGCGCACGCCGGCGAACAGGTGAACTGGCAGGTCCCGGCGACGCAGTCCTGGCCGCTCGCACAGGCGTGACCGCAGGCGCCGCAGTTGTTCACGTCGGTTTGCGCGTTGAGGCAGGTCCCATTGCAGGCCGTCTGGCCGGTCGGGCAGCCGATGCACGCGCTACCCTGGCAGACCTGGCCGCTCGAACAGGCGTGGCCGCAGCTACCGCAGTTGTTGACATCGCTGGTCGTGTCGACGCACGTCGGCTTTCCGTTAACCGGGCAGACGGCATTGGCCGGATAGCAGGTGCAGGAGTCCGGGAACCCCGCGATCCCGGGGACGCACGTCCCGCCTACCGGGCAGCAGACCGATGTGCCGGTCGGGGAGCAGGAGCCGGCGAAACAAATCTGGCAGGCCGCGTTATTGACGCAACTGCAGGCACCGCCCTGGCAGATCTCATTGGGTCCGCAGGCTTTGCCACAAGCACTGCAGTTGTCGTGGCTGGTTTGAACGTCGACGCACGTCCCGTTGCAACAGGTCTGGCCACTGGCGCAGGCCGGCGAGCAAGTGAGCTGGCAGGTCCCAGCGACGCACTGCTGGCCACCCGTGCAGGCGTGGCCGCAGGCGCCGCAGTTGGCGTTATCCGTCTGGCTGTTGACGCAGGTTCCGGCGCACATCAGCTGGCCGCTCGGGCAGGCGCAGGCCCCGTTCACGCAGGTCTGGCCACTGGGGCAAGCATGGCCGCAGCTACCACAGTTGGCGGCGTCGATTTGGGTGTTGACGCACGTCCCGTTGCAGGTCGTCTGACCCTCGGGACAGGTTCCCGATAGACACGTGCCGCCGCGGCAGAACTGGTTGGTCGCACACGCATGGCCACAGCTTCCGCAGTTGTTCGGGTCGCTCGTGGTATCGACGCAGTGGCCGCTGCAGTTGGTCTCGCCGGCCCCGCAGGTGGTCACGCAGGCTCCGCCGGAGCAGGCAGTGCCAGCCGGGCAGGTCTTTCCGCAGCCGCCGCAGTTGGCGTTATCCGTCAGAGTATCGGCGCAGGTTCCGCCGCAGAGCGGCGACCCGGATGGGCAACCCGCCACACACTGGCCGCCCGCGCAGGCCGTCCCCGTCGGACATGCCTGGCCGCAGCTGCCGCAGTTGGCATTGTCTGTCGCCGTCTCGACGCAGAGCGTGCCGCAGAGCGTCGACCCGGGTGGGCACGTGTAGGAACACGCGCCATTGACGCAGGCCGTGCCGGCGCCGCAGGCGTGGTTGCACGCCCCGCAGTTCGCGTTGTCGCTGGACAGGTCAGTGCACTTGTGGGTTCCACTCGCGCTGGTACAGGCGGTTTCGCCGGCAACGCAGGCGATCTGGCAGGCGCCGCTGACGCAGGCATACCCCGTGGGGCAAGCGGTCCCGCAGGCCCCGCAATTGCTGCTGTCCCGAGTGAGATCGACACACGAGTTGCCGCAGGTCGTTTCACCGGCGGGACAGCTGAGGACGCAGGTCCCCGCTGAGCACATGAAGCCGGCCGAGCAGGCCCTGCCACAGGCACCGCAGTTCAGCGGGTCGTTCTGGTTGTTAGAACACAGCCCGTTGCAGTTGGTCTCTCCGACCGGGCAGCTGACCACACAATTCCCCTGGAGACACCCGGTGCCAGCGGGACAAACGTGGCCGCAGCCGCCGCAGTTTTGATTGTCGCTCATGACGCTGATGCACTGGGTCCCGCAGAGCGCCTGGCCGGCTACACAGGCGCATTTCCCACTGCTGCAGATCTGGCCGGCTGAGCAGGCATGGCCGCAGTGCCCACAGTTGGCCGGATCCCGTTTGGTGTCGACGCAGCAGGCGTCCTCGTCTTCCTTCTTGCACTGACCATGATTCCCCTTGTCCCCCGGGTCGCCCGTTGCCTCGGCGGAGACCGGCACCAGAGAGGCGACCGAGCTGACGGCGAGCCCGGCCAACACGCTTCGACGCGAACGGGGTGTCGCCAGGGTTCGCGACATGCTCTCGAACCAGCGTTCCGACCAGCCCAAGACGGTCTCCTTTCCAAGGGAGAAGCAGAAGACTCTTGAGTCAGGACGTTAGCCACGCCGCCACACGGAGTCAACAAAGTTGACCAAGTCTGCCCTTTTGGGCAACCGACGGTCAGTCAGTCGACGCCCGTGAAATCCTCGAGTGGTCAGGCACCGTCGAGGCCGAGGACTCCAACCCCCCTGTATCGCGCGCGCCAGCACACTCTATGATGTCGGCAACCTAGCGGGGGTCGATAGGACCGCGACGCTAGCGCAACGACGATTGCCGGGTCAGAATCCCGGCATCAGTGGTGCGAGCGAAGGACATCAGTGGAGGACGACGAGCAGTCGATCGATGGCCGCAGCGAACACGACTATGACATCAGCCGGCTCATGGCTTTCAGCGATGGGGTCTTCGCTGTCGCCATTACGCTGCTTGTGTTCACCGTGCCGGTGCCGACGATCACGCAGAACGATGCCCTGTCACGACTGCCCGCCGCTCTTCTCCAGACCGCCCCGCCCCTCCTGACGTTCGCGCTTAGCTTCTTCCTCGTCGGTTTCTATTGGATTCGGCACCACCAGCTCTTCAGACAGGTGGTCAGCGCCGATGTGTGGCTGCTCTGGCTGAACCTGGTCGTCCTTTTCCTGGTCTGCCTGCTGCCCTTTTCGTCAGGCGTTGTGGGCCGGTACCACAACACCGTGATCGGAGCCGAGGTATACGCGTTCAATCTGGCCCTGATCGCGATCGCTTTCTCGGCGCTGTACATGTACGCGAGCCGTGCCCAACAGGTCCAACCGCTGCCGCCTGGAATGGGGACCGGGTTCTTCAGCCAGGGGCTTCTCTTGCCCATCGTCGTAGTGGCCCTGGTGATGGTGCTCGCACCCCTCAACCTTGTGGCTGCATATGTCACCGGCGTAACGCTGCTGGCGCTTGTCAGCATCTACACCGCGGCAGTTCCGCGGACTGTCAGCTCGGCGCCGCTCAAAGGTTCGGCGGGAGGCCGCCTGCGGTTCCCTCGCGGCGCCACGTGGGTGACACTCAAGGCCGGGACTGCGATGCCCGAGCTCTTCCTGGCAGGCTTCACCGGCACGAAGCCCAACGTCCGTGTAATCGGGAACGACGTAGATCTCGAATCCCGCGGCTTCGGTCCAGTCACATGGCGGCTCCGGTCCGCACATATCGCGCTCAACCCGTCGATCGCGTGGCAATTCGAGGTTCAAGGCGGCACCTTCAGGCTGGACGCCGATCTCAGGGCCCTCCAGCTGACCATGGTTACGTTGGAGGGCGGCGCCATCAAGGTTGATCTGGCCCTGCCGCGCCCGTCGGGTACAGTGCCAATCCGAATCCGAGGCGGCGCGAGCGAAGTCTCGGTGCGACGTCCAAGCGGTGTCGCCGTCCGGGTCATCGCGCACGGCGGGTTTCGAAACGTGCAGGTGGACGGGAAGAGCATCGAGGCGACTGATGAGAAACTGATCCAGCCGCCCGACTACGTTGGGGCGGTAGACCGCTATGACCTCGAACTCGCCGACGGCACCAATCGTTTTGTGCTTGCCGCCGAACCGAGTTGATACGGAACGTGGATTGCGTTTAATGGCGCCCTCGCCGTTTCTAGCGGCGCGGAACGCGACCCATTAGGTTCCGCTGCTGACGTGGTAATCCCACTCGACTCGCAGACCGCGCCAGAACCATTCGCGACCGGGAATTGAAGTAAGTTCGCTTATTCGCTTCATGACCTTCTCGGGCACGCCTTTAATCGTTTCTACCGGTCCTTGGTAAGGATGGTTCCAGTGAAGCTTGTAGGCGCGCCCGGACACCACGTAGAACTGGCGGTAGAGACTCAGTTCAAACTTGTCTCTGGCCTGTTCCATCGCCTTTTCCAGTGCCGCATCCTTCGGTTTTGGCCCGAGAATGCCCGTCACCTCATCCAGAAGATTGATCGAAGGAGAGGAATCCCTCAAGGCCTCGAGCCCGGCCGTCAATTGATTCATTGAAGCGAGCCTATTATCGACGAACTTGATGTTGAGCTCGCTGAGCGCTTTAATCGTTTCGATCTCGAACTCAACCTTCGCCTTCTCTTCTTCTGATTCGTGGCTGCCACCGACTTCACCGACAGCTTTACCGGTTGCCTTGACCTTCTCGACCGGGTCAATGGCAACCTCCGTCAGCCGTTTCACCTTTTCCGCCAATTTCGTCACTTTCTCTGCACGGCTCAACTCTTTGAACGCCGTGAGTAACGCACCGGCAGCCGGAACCGCGACCAGCGCGACCTCGAAGAGTTCGAGCACGATCGCGTCGTCCTTGTTGAAATCTTTGTCCGAATAGTCATGGAAGAGCTTGAATCCATCGTCGGCCATGCGCGCGAGGAGACCTTCAACCCATGCCTCCTCGGTAAACCACTGCGTGACGTAGACCTGGGCCTCGAGATAGGACTCGTTCTTAGGCTTCTTGTATGTTGGCTCGCCTGCCTTCCGTTTGCCGAGACGTTCGATTTCCTCCCGCTTCGGGACATGGGGAGCCTTTTCGATAACTGCAGTCACGGCTTCATTGCCTGCCTCACGCTGAAGGTGCAGAATGTCCTGCCTGGTTGCTTTCCCATTCCGCAGCAACTCAACGTAAGCGCGGCTACCGTTATTCTGAGGCCCGGGGGTTTTCCGGGAAGGACGTCGTTCGAGCTTCCCCCTATCTTGTAGCTTCATCTTTGGGTTCTTTGCTAACTCATCACGATGACACTACGTCCCAGCAAAAGGGGTCGCTAAGAGGGCAGCAATTTGGGCAGCCGGGTTTGCCCGAACAGTCGAGGCGGCTTGGTAACCGCATAGCGCCCCGCCCGCACGCGAGGGAGGGAACTGTTTGGCTAGGGCGTCGGGGTCGGGCTGATCTGAAGCTGCAAGATGCCCGGGTTGATCGTCTGGAGGATGAGCAAGCAGGGATTGATAACCCTGCGGCCACTCGGGGCTGGACCCGTGGCCACCAACGCCGTTACCTCGGATCCTAGCGGCGCCACCCCGGCCGGGGGCGATGTCTTGAATACCGTGCCGTTCGGGTAGCTCGTATTAGGCACGAAGCTCCCCACGAACTTGAACCCAGCTTGCTCGATCGCCTGCTGGGCGGCGATCGCGCTCGTGCAGGTGACGTTCGGGATTTGCCCTGTCACGACCACGATGGGCGGGGCACCGACCGTCACGCTCGGGCTGACGGTTGGCGAGAACTTCAGGCTCCCTCCCGTGTTCGGCGTAACCGTGTCGGAGCTCTTGATCCCGACGAGCTTCATCAACGGATCCCGCTCAATGACCATGCCGGTGAGAAGGCCGAGCGCCAGTACGCCGACCAGCACGGGGACCAGCGGGAACTTCTTCCGAACCGGCCGCGGTATCGCCTCCTGCAGCAGGGTGGCGTCGGCGGATACCGGCGCCACACCGTCGGAACTCAGCTGGACCTTGAAGCCGTGCGGCTGCGGGGGTCCGTCATAGAAGGTTGCGCGCGGCCCGACCACGAGCTGGACGTTGACCGCCTCTCCCCTGCCAAGTGTCAGTGCCGGGCGGTCGAACTCGAAGGTGAGCAACTCGTCCGGATCTGAGGCGTCGAGCGTCACCTGGAGCGGCGCGTTCCCCTTGTTCTGAAGCAGAAGGCGATAGCTCGCCGACTCGCCACCGCGGGCGGTGTGCGGCGTGATCGAGAGCCCCGCTTCCTGGATGGCCGCAACATCGATCACACCTTCCTGCCGGCCCGAGATCTCCGGCGACGCCTTCGACTGCACCTTGATGGCGAACGGCTTGCGTCCGGCGGAGACGTCCGTGGATCGGGGTGGCCGGAACCGCACGATGGCGACTCCCTCTTTGTCAGGAAACAGCGAGAGCGTGCTCGGCTCGGCAACCGTCCAGGCGGCCGGCTCGCCCGTCACCTGGATCTGGTACTGGTCGACGATGTTGCTCTTGTTGCGGACCCGGACCTCGGCCGCCGCCTGGGATCCCGGAGCGACCGTGACGATGGTCGGCGAGACCGTGACCAGGACGCTGCCCGGCAGGGACTCCAGCTTCTTGCCCTCGTATCCCAGGAAGGTGCCGCAGTTCTGGCAGAACTCGGTTCCGTCCGCGTTGCGGTGCCCGCATTTCGCGCACTCGATCACCGCGACTCCCCTCCCCTTTTGGCGGCCGCACAAACTGGCCCCCGGTTTTCTTCCGGCCAAGTCTGGCCTCGAAACCCGGTTGAGTCAAGCCCCCACCCTGCCCTCCCCCGTGGGGTGGGGGAGGGAAAAAGCTATCGGCGTCGGGCGAAGATGACCGCGCCGCCAAGCACCGCCAGCAGGATCACAACGAGCAGCCCAAGCAGCAGATCGTGACCGACCTGAGGCAACCCCTGCGTCACCAGCTGCCAGGCTGGCGGCGGCGCAGAACTTGGCGGCGGCACAAAGGGCGTCGGCGTCGGCAAAATCGGAATCTGTCCGACTTCCACCACGATCTTTGCAGGGCTACCGCTGGGTACGTTTCTGACACTCCCATTGACGTAGGGGCCAGTCACCGTCAGAAAGCCAGTCAGCTTGACGTCGCAGCAGACTCCCGACAGGGTGTAGCGTCCCAGGGTGTCGGCGATGTCGCACACGCTGCTCCCAGTGCGGCTGTCATAGGTGGCGCACACGCCGACTCCCGGAACATACTCGCCGGAGCTGGTGAGCACAGGCCCACCGATGGAACCGCTGCCGCCGCCATGCGCCATTGGCGGGGCGACCTTCGGCCCGATCACTTTCAGGACGATGGGCTGATAGTAAGCTGGCGCCCGCACGTCGCCACTGCCGGTCGCAGATCCCTCCAGCCAGATGCTGTAGAGGTGGCCGATTGTCAGGTTCGAGAAGGTGCAGTGGCCGGCGCTATCGGTCGGCGTGGTCTCACCCGGGCCGCAACCCCGCGATCGAACGCCGGACAGGACCAGGGCTTCGGTCTCGTCGGTCGCCCTCAGCATTACGCCGACCACGGGCTCCCCTGTGCTCGTCACGACCGTCATTTCGATCGAGGTGTCCGGGGTGGCGGCCGCAGCCGACAGGCTGCCCGTCATGGCTTGAACTGCGATCAGCACGCCGGCTAGAGCCAGCCGCCTAGGCAATCCCATACATCTATATGCTGCGCTTGATTAGCTCGGTTATGCGATCGACGCTGGCTTCCCAGACGAAGATCTGGCGACCGTCAAGTGCCATCTATCTCCCGTATACGGAACTCCCTTCCCCTTCCTTGCGACCCCCGGGCCTTGTCGTGTGCAAACTTTCGGCCCAATGCCCGGTTGAACCTGTGTGCCGCTAAGCGAGGTCCAACGTGGGTTGATCGGCCAGACCGAAGCCGCCAAGATCTTAATGCTGACGACCAACGGCGAGATCGAGTGCGATTATCCGGCCAGTGACGACGAACATCGCGACATGGAGACCCACCGCCGCCGGCATTTCGCGGCGGTTGCCCTCCAGATCAAGACGACGTGGCGCCTTTGGACCCATCGGAAAAGTCAGGTCCTGCAGATTCCCTTCACCGTCCGGGTCGGCCGCCTCATCACGGACGCCCGCTTCTACTACTTCTTCGGCTTCTTCGACAGGAAGACGATGACCTTCCGGGATCCGGTTTTCCTCGTGCCCTCCAACGAGGTCCACAAGCACGCGATGCCGCGTATCGTCCGTGGCCGCTGGCACTTCACCTTCCAGGCGAGCCTGAAACCTGGCGCCCGCGATCGCTTCAGCCCTTACCGCGTTTCCATGGCGACTGTGGGCAAGCAGCTACTTGAAATCATCCGCGAGTTCGAACGTCGAGAGAGAGAGCTCGTTCATCTCGCACCGACCGTCTGGCCGGCCTCGCCGATGTGCTCTGGGTGCAGCCGAAGAGCCGCCGACGGATCAGCCGGAAGGCGGCGTAGCCGCACCAGCCGCGTCAGGCGAAGTGGCTGTCAAGGAAATCGCTTAGCGCGGCTTCCCACGTGCGCAATGGCGGCAAACCCGTCGCCTCCCAGCGCAGGCTCGTCAGCGCAGAGTTCGCTGGCCTGAGCGCCCGCCGGGCGGCCTGCGCACTGGTGATCGGACGCACCTCGACGGCTCCGCGCACGATCGCCTTCGCGAACTCGTAGCGACTGCAAGCGCCGGCGTTGGCGACGTGGAACAGCCCGCGGGCGGGCGTCCGGATCAGCCGGTTGATCGCCTCGGCGAGGTCACGCGTGGTGGTCGGACTCCCCACCTGGTCCGCAACCACGTCCAACGGCCTCCCCTCTTTCGCGCGCTCCAGGATCGCCTTCACGAAGTTCTTGCCGTGGACTCCGTATAACCAGGCGGTTCGCAGCACGCAGACCGATGCCGTCGATTCCAGCACCGACCGCTCCCCCTGGTACTTCGAGCGGCCGTACACGCTGAGTGGATTCGGCTGGTCGTCTTCCGTATACGCCCGGCCCTTCGTGCCGTCGAAGACGTAGTCCGTGCTGATGTGGATGAGACTGGCGTCGACGGCCGCCGCTGCGCCGGCGAGGTTAGCCGGGCCCCGGGCATTGACGGCGAAGGCCTCATCCTCGGCGATCTCGGCGCCGTCCACGTCGTTGAAAGCCGCGGCGTTGATGATCCAGTGAGGACGGATCTCCCTGACCACCGCCAGGACGGCCGCCTCGTTGCTGATGTCCAGCGCCCGATGGTCGCGAGCATCGACTTCCTCGTCGTCGAGCACTGCCTGGAGGTCGTGGCCGAGCTGCCCGCCGGCCCCGGTGATGAGAACCCGCATCCCTACTGGGGGATGGCGCGACTGGGCAGACCCCGGTAATTACGCTGGTAGAACTCCCAGAACTCCTTCGCCTTCCGGCGTTTCCACCACGATTCGTTGTCCCGGTACCAGTCCACCGTTCGTCGCAACCCTTCGCGAAACGGGACCGCGGCGTGCCATCCGAGTGGCCGGATCCGCGTGACATCGAGGGCGTAGCGGTAGTCGTGGCCCGGCCGGTCCTTCACGAAATGCTTCAACGACGCCGGCTTGGAACAGTACTCGAGCACGGCGTCGGCCACCGCCACGCCGGAGATTTCGGCGCCGGCACCGACGTTGTAGGCGCTGCCCGGCTCCCCATTCGCCAGAACGGCGGCGATGGCGCTCACGTGGTCGTCGACGTAGAGGTAGTCGCGGACGGCGGAGCCGTCTCCATAGATTGGGAGTGGCAGGTCCGCGAGCGCATTGGTGATGAAGAGGGGAATGATCTTTTCGGGAAATTGAAACGGTCCGTACGTATTCGAGCCTCGCGTGATCAGCGTGGGCAGGCCAAAGCTGGCATGGTACGCGTGCACCAGCATCTCGGCGCCCGCTTTCGTTGCCGAATACGGGCTTCGCGGGACAAGAGCGTCCCCCTCCCGGCTACGCCCGTCGCCGACGTGGCCGTACACCTCGTCGGTGCTGACCTGGAGGAAGCGCTGATGCCCATGTCGGCGCGCGGCTTCGAGGAGGACCAGCGTGCCACGGACATCCGTCTGCACGAATTCGCCCGCCTCTAGAAGCGAACGGTCCACATGCGACTCGGCGGCGAAGTTGACGATCGCGTCCGCCTCCTTGGCGAGTGGCTCGACCGCGATGCCGTCGCATATGTCGCCGTGAACAAACTGGAAGCGGGGATTCGCCTCAACCTCCGCGAGGTTTTCTCGGCTGCCGGCATATGTCAACTTGTCCAGCACCGTGATTCGAAGTTCTGGCTCGGCGCGCAATCGCTGCCGAACAAAGGCCGAACCGATGAAGCCGGCTCCCCCCGTGACGAGCAGGTGCTTCATTTCGCTCCTGAATTGTCCCTCCCCCGCTTGCGGGGGAGGGTCGGGGTGGGGGCGTAAGTGAAGGCCGGATTGCGCACGTACTCCTCGAGCGTCATGCCCTTGGCATCACGGCTGGACAACAGTGGGCGTTTCTCCGGCCACTCGATCCCGATCTGTGGATCGTTCCAGGCGATCACGCCTTCGGCGGCCCTGGCGTAATAACCGGTGCACTTGTACTCGACGTCGGCGAGGTCAGACAGGGCCAGGAAGCCGTGGCCGAACCCGACGGGAACAAAGAGTTGGCGCCAGTTCGTGTCGCTCAGCTCAACCGCATACCACGCGGCAAACGTCGGGGAGCCGACCCGTAAGTCAACCGCGACGTCCAGGATGGCACCCCTCGTGCAGCGCACCAGCTTGCCCATTGGAGCCGACATGTCCTGGTAATGGAGCCCGCGAAGAACCCCTTTCTTCGAGTGGGAGTGGTTGTCCTGGACGAACTCCTCGTCGATGCCCAGCTCCTTGTACCGGTGCCGGTTGTAGCTCTCCAGGAAGAAGCCACGGTCATCCCGATGGACCTCTGATTCGATCTCCACGAGACCGTGAAGCGCCGTAGGACGGACACTCATTCTGACTTCGAGAGCTTACGGAATCGCCCCCCTCTGGGTGTTGTTAGCTCAAAACGGTCGCCTAGGTTATCGCAATTTGGATTTGGCATGCTCACAGTAGGCGGCTCGCACCGGGTTGGTCGCCAAACGGGAGCAACCCGCGCGCGTAGCCTGAATTTCCCTCCCCCTTCGGGGGAGGGCAGGGTGGGGGCTTTACAATTGGCTCCCGATGGGCCGCGACCTGACGCTACGGCTAACCGCTGATCGCCCGGGCGAGCTTGCCAGGGTCGCCCAGACGCTGAGCAGCGCCGGCGTCAACATCGAGGGCATCGCCGAGATCGAGGGCGTCGTCCATATCCTGGCTCGCGATCCCAGCGCTGCCCGGTCGGCCCTGCGCGCCGGCGGCTACATCATGGACGGCGAGCTCGAGGTGCTGGTGGTGCCGATGACCGACCGGCCCGGCGAGCTATCGATGATCATGCAGCGCCTGGCCGACGCGTCCGTGAACCTGCGCTTCATCTACCTCGCCACCGATACCCGCGTGGTCATCGGGGTCGACGACATCACCCGAGCGCGCGCCGCGCTGGAGTCTTCGAAGAACTAGAAGTGGGTCCTACGGCGCCGCCAGGGCAGGCCGAGGCATGCAACGCCGAGCAGCGTCTTGTTTGCACGAAAGGGCAGGACTCCGCCAGGCGAGCCCTTGGTGAGAGCGCGCCTTGCACGCGTCCGCGAACCGACGCGTGCGAGGTCCCAGCAAAGCCCGAATTCGATGTCGGTTCGGTCCAGAGCGCCGTAGGCACAAAAAAACCGGCGCCACGGCTGGCACCGGCTGCCGGAAATCGCCCGTCCGTTAAACCACCCTTCGCAACTCCGCTGCCTTCTCCTCCGGCAAGCCGTCACTCACAAAGGTTCCAGCGCCGGCTTCTCCGCCGGCGAAATATTTCAATCGGTCTCGCGCTCGAAGGAGAGGATAGAACTCCACGTGAAGGTGCGCCTCTGGATGCGCCCCTCCATCCGTCGGCCGTTGGTGCATCGCCATCATGTATGGCATGGGTACCTCGAAGAGGCGATCGTATCCTCGCGTCACCCGTTGAAGGGCTTTGCCGAAGGCCAACCGCCTCGGCTGCGAGAGGTCAGCGACCGCTCCCGCGTGTTTGATCGGGACAACATGCGCCTCGTACGGCCAGCGCGCGTAGCTCGGGACGTAAGCGGCGAAACCGTCGCCTGCGAAGAGGATTCGTTCCTTCGCCTTCCGCTCGTCTCGTAGAAGCGCGCAATGGAGGCACTCACCGTGACGTCGAGAATGCAGTCGGGCACTACGCAGCTCGGCCTCAGCCACCGGAGGAATGAATGGGTAGCCGTAGATCTGTCCATGGGGGTGGTGCAGCGTTACGCCGACTGCTTCGCCACGATTTTCGAAGATGTAAACGTATCGGACGTCGCGCCTGGAGCCGAGCTGCTCGTACCGATCGGCCCAGACATTCACCAGCGCCAACAGCTGCTGATCTGAGAGCGAACTGAACGACGCGTCGTGCTGATCGGTGTACACGACGACCTCGCAGGCACCCTCGCCTGTCGGCATGGCGGGAAACCGGTTTTCGAAGACGGCCAGCTCGAAACCGCTGGCTGGAATCTCGGAGAACCGCGTTTCCGAAGACGGGCACAGTGGACACGCCGAGGGCTCCGGCAGGAACGTCCGGCTCTGACGTGAGTCGGCTACCAATACCCACTCCGCCCGGAGCGGGTTCCAGCGTCGTTCATAGGAGCCGTTCGGACGGTCAGAAGACCGGTAGCCGGGAGGTGCGGCCGAGTGCTGACCGTACAGGTACACCGTCCGACCATCCTGATGGCGGATCTCGGTGCGGACTAGCTTCGGCATCGGGCCACCAGACAGGATGCCTCATTCCGGGTTCTAGGGATCTTCCGCAACCAGAACCATATATATGATGCGACCA
Organism: Candidatus Dormiibacterota bacterium; assembly: GCA_035544955.1. Taxonomy (NCBI): domain Bacteria; kingdom Bacillati; phylum Candidatus Dormiibacterota; species Candidatus Dormiibacterota bacterium. The sequence goes on along the minus strand of DASZZN010000030.1, from coordinate 32,284 downwards.
GCCTAATTGACTTCTGCCGGCGCGGACCCGAAACTACTCAGAGTTACCGGCAGGGAAGGGTGCCCGCTCTCCCCCTCGGGGGAGGGGGCTGGGAGACGGTGAGGGATTTGATTCGATCTCGGCTTTTTGGCGCAGTGATGGCCGTTTCGCTGCTGGGCTTCACCGCGGCACCCGTCCAGGCCGCCACCCCAACGACCTCCCCCATCTCAAAGCCCGATCGCGCTCCGGGGCTTGATCGCTCGGTTCGCCTTGGCCCCGCCGACCCAACCCGGAAGCTGACAATCGGGGTCAGCCTGGCGCTTCGCAACCAGGCCGCCCTCCAGAGCTTTATCGCCGGGGTCAGCGACCGGAAGTCGCCCAACTACGGCCACTATCTGAGCCCCGACCAGTTCGCCGCCGCCTATGGGCCGACTCAGGCGCAGGTCCAGCAAGTCGTCGACTACCTGCATTCACACGGACTGGCCGTGACCGCAACTAGCAGCAATCGAACGCTGGTTGATGCCACGGGTTCGTTGGCCACCGTTCAGGCCGCCTTTGGCGTGACGATCTCGAACTGGCACGACGGCGCGCAGAACCGCGACTTCTACGGCAATGACACCCAACCAGTGCTGCCCACGACCTTGGCGTCCTACGTCGTTGGAATTGCCGGGCTCAACAACCACTATCCGCTGCAACGGCTGGGGCCGGCACCGCGGGCGCCGCCTGGCGGCGGACCGGCTGGCGGATACACGCCGAACGACCTGAAGAAGGCGTACGACGTCACCCCACTCGCCTCGGCCGGCTACAACGGCAGCGGTCAACCACTGGGTCTCTTCGAGCTCGACGGCTTCCGGCAGAGCAACATCACGACCTACGACACCGACTACGGACTCGGCAGTCCTGCCCCTTCAGTGGTCAGGGTCGATGGCGGCTCCGGCCCGCTCGGCAACGGCGAGGTCGAGGTCGAGCTCGACATCGAGGTGATGCATGCCTTAGCGCCGGCGGCGCCGATCACCGTTTGGGAAGGCCCGAACAGCGACCCGGGGGTCAACGACACCTATAACGCGATGGTGACCAGCAACACGACGAAGTCCAACTCGACCAGCTGGGGCATCTGCGAGCAGCAAACGACCCATTCCGAGATGAGCACGCTCGACAATATCTTTCAACAAGCTGCGGCGCAGGGCCAAAGCTTCTTTGCCGCCTCCGGAGACTATGGCGCCTATGACTGCGGGGGCAGTTTCCTCTCGGTCGATAGCCCCGCGAACGATCCGTACGTGACCGGGACCGGTGGCACGACCCTCACGCTCAACGCCGACGGAACCTACAAGACGGAATCAGCCTGGTCGAACCCGAACTACTCTCCGCCCCTTGGCAGCGGCGGCGGCTTGTCGACCTACTTCGCCAGGCCGAGCTGGCAAACCGGCCCAGGCGTTTCCAATAGCTACAGCAACGGCAAGCGCCAGGTGCCCGACATATCCTCCGACGCCGATTCCAACACCGGCTACTCCGTTTACGTTACCTACGGCGGCACCGGCTGGACGGTTGTCGGCGGCACGAGCGCCGCTGCCCCATCCTGGGCCGCCTTCACCGCTGTCTATAACCAGTACGCGGCAGCCAACGCGAAACCAAACCTCGGCTACGCCAACCCGACGCTGTACAGCACAGGCTCGAACGCCCAGCCCTACGCGCCATACCACGACGTCACGACCGGCGACAACCTTTATTACGCGGCGACGGCCACCTGGGACTATGCAACCGGCTGGGGTACATACGATGCCAATAATCTGGCGCGGGATCTTGCAGGTCCAGCTTGGAGCGCCACCTACGGCGTCGCCAACACGCCAACCGGTTGGGCGGCGTACCAGACGCAGACCTATAGCATCACGGTCACCAACACGGGCACCCAGACCTGGCCGGCCACCGGTACCAATCTGGTCCACCTCGGGGTGCACTTCGCCAGCAGCGGTGGTGGTTATGGGGTCAACGGGACAGGCACCAACAACGGTTGGTCCACCGATCAGCGTTTCGCGCTGCCGGCCAATCTGGCGGCCGGCGGGAGCCTGCCCTTAACCATCTCTGTGACGGCTCCCAACATCGCCGGCAACCTGGTGCTCGAATACCAGATGGTCAAGGAGTATCAGTTCTGGTTCGACCAGTTCGCCGATGTCAGCGTCACCGCCGCCTGGTCCGCCACCTACAGTGTCGCCAACACGCCGGCCAGTTGGGCACCTTACCAGACGCAGACCTACAACGTCACTGTCACCAACACCGGAACCCAGACCTGGCCCGCCACCGGCACGAACCTCGTGCATCTCGGCGTGCACTTTACGAACCCCGGTGGGGGCTATGGCGTGAGCGGCACCGGGACCGGCACCGGTGGCTGGTCCACCGATCAACGCTTCACTCTGCCCGCCGATTTGGCCCCGCGAGCGAACGTCACGCTCACTATCTCGGTGACGGCCCCCAGCATGACGGGCAACGTGACCCTCGAGTACCAGATGGTGAAGGAGTACCAGTTCTGGTTCGGCCAGTTTGCCGATGTCAAGGTGACCCCTTCCTGGGCAGTCGGCTATAGCGTGAGCAACACGCCCACCAGGTGGGCGCCTAATCAGACCCAGACCTACAGCGTCACCGTGACGAACACCGGCACCGAGACCTGGCCGTCCACCGGTACCAACCTGGTCCGCCTGGGCGTCCATTTCGCCAATTCTGGTGGCGGGTACGGGGTCAGCGGCACTGACAGCACTTGGTACACGAATCAGCGGTTCACTCTTCCCGCCGATGTAGGCCCAGGCGCTAGCGTTAGCTTGAGCATCGCGGTGACCGGCCCCAGCAACCCGACCGGAAACCTCGTGCTCGAGTATCAGATGGTGAAGGAGTATCAGTTCTGGTTTAGTCAATTCGCGGACGTCAAAGTCAGCGTGACTTAGCCATTCTGCTGGGGGGGCCGCAGCGGTGGTTGCCGCAAGAGACGCCGTTTAGTCGCTTGTCAATGACCATCCCTACGGCAACCTAGCCATCAATGGAAGATGTCCAACAAGGGCTGGCCGGGACCGACAAGCCCGGTGGCATCAGGTACAGACGGCGGCGGCCCAGCCCGTCTCTTCCACTGGCTAGGGGAACCCCGCAGCACGAGGGCGGTCGTCTAGCCCGAATGACTCCAACCTGCGAGGGCCATTATCGACTTGTTTAGCCCCATGAATTTTTCCATTACGATTCTTGCTTCAGGGAAAAGGGCTATCATCTCTTGTTTGTTGAGCAGACGGGTTTCGCTCACTAGACGCCGCGCATCGTCTCGGTCTTGAATCCGCTCGTACTGCCCCAGCCTAAAGTGAGAAAGTAGCCAGATCTTCTGCTCGAAGGCTAGGAATTGAAAGAATGGAAACTGAAAGTGGACTTCTAAGGGGAAATAGCGGTTAGGGGTCTGAACAAAGTATCTCCTTCCTACACGCCGCACCTCACTTGCCATGCGGGACTGATCTTCGTATGTGCCGACATGCTCTATAACGGCGTTGGAAAAGACGACATCAAACTCTTTCTCCCGAAACGGGAGGTCCCGCGCGTCCCCTTTCACGCTTTCAAAGTTTGATCTTCCCACAGGAGTTTCCTGCACATTGATGAGAGTGATCGTAATTCCCGGTTCAGCTGGGAAGTCCATGTTTCGCCAGAAGCTTTCGGTGCCACCGACATCGAGGATCCTCAATGGCCGAGGCACGGAGTTCAGGAGCGCCCGAAACATCTCGAAACGCTTCCTTCGCATTCGGTTCGCAAGCGACTCATAAACCCGGTCGTCGGTCAGCCTACGTTGCAGTTTTGGTGCCATGCGTTCTTCTCCCAAGTGGATATCCAACGACCTTGAAAAATGAGGACCACGAGGATGTCTTGAAACCAGGCGTTTCCCGGCTGACCATGCCAGTCGCTACCTTGAGCAGCGAGTCATGTCGACATCTCAGTTCTGGAATTAGGTGGCACCGATAGCAGGCCTTATGGTCGGGAGGAGGCTGTTCTCGAGGCGTCACGCGCCTGGTAAAGGACATCAATAAGGTCAGGCAGGGTGCTTTCTATAGAAAAGTTGTGGACTACGACGGCCCTCCCGTTGAGGCCCATATGGCGCCGCAAGCCTTCATCATCAATGAGGGTCCGCATTGATTCTTTCCACTCTGCGGTATCCGATGCCAAAAATCCGGTTTGACCGTCCCGAACCACTTCACAAGCGGCTCCAACCGGGGACGCGATCACGGGCGTCCCTACTGCCATGTACTGGACAGCCTTAAATGCGCATTTTCCTCTGCTCCATTCGCTGTCATCGATTGGCATCAATCCTATATCGAAACTTTGAAGGTCCGACAATTCGGTGTTCAGCCTCCATGGCCTGACCTCCAAGTTCGGCAGATCCATCTTTAGGGAGGGATCACCTATGAACGTGAATCGAACTCTTGCCTTGCTTCGGCTCGCTACGTCGATTAGCGCTCCCTCGATCCCCTTGAGATAAACACTAGTGGAGGGACTGCCAATCCAGCCGATGGTGACGCCGGAATTGCCGTCGCGAGAGCTCCGGAGAGTGTAGCGGTCGGTATCGATGGCTGTCGGAATTACGTGGACGCGCTGGTTATGCCGCCTAGCGTATTGTGCCAAGATTTCATTGCCTGCTATAACCGCCGAACTAGAACTAAGGACTCGGGCTAGGTTGCGGCCGTACTTAAGGCGATATAGAAGACGGCGCCGCGCCCCGGTCGCGTAAGGATAAGGGGCATAAAGCGCGTCGTCAAAGCTAAATATGGATGCCCGCGAGTACCGAGTAATAAAGGCCTCCAGCAAGGGTGGGCCGAACGGGAATGCCTCTCTATGCAGTAGGGTGACGTCTGCATTTCGAATATGCGGCAGGCGCGCGAGACGACGAAAAGTACACCACCCGAATCGGGCAAGCTTCGAGAACGGATGGCCAGTCTGGTGTATGCGGGCGTACAGACCCGGGTCGGTAAACGGATGCACCTCGACGTCAAACCCGAGTCTCCTTAGATGTGGCAGGTATTCGAAGATGCGGTATCTGCAACTCGCGTCTTCGATCGGGTGGTTCGTAATACAGAGAACTCTCACCACAAACCGCCCAAATCACTCAAGCCCTGGATTGTGCCACCTTTTGCGCAGCGACATACGCGGCCTCTATCTTGTCGACCATGTTTCCTAGTGACAGCCTGCCACTCAGTGCTTTCCGTCCATTCTCGATCAGTCGATTGGCCAAATCGCTGTCGGTCAGGCAGCTGACTATGTGCCGCGACAGCGCTCGATAGTCGCCAGGGGCGCACAATAGGCCGGTTACGTCATGCTCGATCATTTCCGGGATTCCGCCGGCTGTTGAGCACACGGGGGGCGTTCCGGCGGCTAACGCCTCCAGCGGCGCAATACCGCACGCTTCAATCTCGGAAGGGAGAACGAGCACCTTCGCTCGCGTATAGAGCAGCGCCAGGTCAGTCGCCGATATCGGACCCAAGATTGTTGCAGGGGATTTGCTCAACAGTCGGCGGGCTAGGAACAGAGTGTGCGGACGCTCGTAGCCAGCAATGAGGACATGTACCGCAGGGCAATGGCGGCGTACCAGCGGCAAGGCGCGCCATAGCGTGACAAGACCTTTACGAAAGTAATTGCTTCCAGCAAAAAGGACAATCGCCTGGCGGCTTGCGTGATCTGTCTTGGTGTTGAACCGGGTAACGTCTATGCCCATGCCCACATTCAGAACGTGGGCGTGATCGAGCCGCGCGCTAACGTAGTCGCTGTGCGTGATCAGGAGGTCAGCCCGGCGGATTAGCCGGCCATAACGTTCCCGCAAATGGATGCCATTCAGCCATCTGAGCGGCAAGTCTGGTGCCGGATATAGAAAAGACCTAGTCCAGTAATAGTCGTGCACGTCGATGATAAGTGGCTTCTTGAGTCGAGAGAGGAGCGCCGGATCGCCCCAATGGATATCGAGAAGGTGCACCACATCCCAGGACCCCTCAAAGGCTTCGCGGTAACCAACTAACTTGATGTCGTGTTTCTTTCCCATCGCGGCCACGACAACGTCACGATAGGTTCCGGGACCCGTGTAGGTCTCGCCTTCCCTAGCCAAAACTGCTACGCGCACGTATCGCTATGCCTCAAGGTTTCGATCGCAGCGGGAAGCTATGCCCGTGCCGTTAACGGCTTCAGCCCGGTCGGCGCCGTCCCGACGCCCGGTTTCCCGGCCACGACGGTCCCGGTCACGAACAACGCCGGAGTCGAGGTGGTGGCCCATATCACAAACGGCGTCGGGGCGCTGACTAGGTGGATGCGGTGACGGCGCCCTAATGGTGATCCCGGCCAGCCAGACGGGGACGGTGCGCATCCCGGCGAACTCAACCTTTACGCCAACCTACGGCTCCGGGGCGCCGACCTGGAAATGGTACGGCGAGTGACGGTGGGTTAGGGGTCATGGAGAAGTTTCTGAGCGACAAAGTAGTAGCTGGCATAAGCCCCACGATGATCGTGTTCTCGCCGTTCCCCCGCAATCGAAACGTCGAACTTGGCGAGATGGGTACGTACCCGGTCTGGGTGCAAGCTGTAGACGTCGGTTCGCCGCGCTTGATACCGGAGCGTTCGATAGAGGGCCATAAGCGGGCGTGGGAGTGCAGCGCCGACTCGACCGCGGAACCTAACCGGGAAACCGTAGAACTGAAAGGCCAAGAGCCCACCCGGCCGGACGACCCGTGCGAATTCGGCCAGATACCGCAGCTGCTCGCCTGGCGGAATGTGCTGAAGGACGAGCCACGAAAACACGAGATCGAAGTACTCGTTGGGAAAGGGAAGGGTCAGGTCATTGACTCGGAAGGCGATGCGGCCCGGACGGTCGTTATGCGCGATGGCAAGCCGAATCAGATCCGTGCTCGCATCCACGCCTTCAACGTGAGCAAAGGTTTCGGCGAGTGCGCGACTGAGGCGGCCGACGCCACATCCGAAGTCCAGCGCGCGCTCAGGGCGCAGCGGCAAGCCTAAGTCGTGAATGAACTTCAGGAAACGCGCGACATCATCTCGGCCAGTCGCCATGAAGTCTTCCCACTTCCAGGCATCCTGCTTGCCGTCCCAGCTCAGGATCGCCCACAGCGGATCGGTCTTCGCCCAGCGATCCCAAATCTCCGTTCCAGTTGGCTTTGCCACTACCTTCCCCGGCCATCAAGTCTGCAACGGGCCCGCGCTGATCTCGACGTCGCGCTCTGATTGAGATGGATGTGATGACGCGTCAATGGAATCGCCAGCGATGGGCTTTTACCAGCACGCCCTTGCTGGGGACTACGTCTGACCGGGACTACGCCAGCCGTCCCTGGCTGTTCTGCGAGTTCTGTGGTCGCAACACCTGAGGCAAGCACAAGGTGGGCGGTCGCGTCCATGTCTACTGCAATGGCGAATGCATTTGACTGCGCTGTAGAACGCTCTGGTCGGTTAACCCTGCTCAGGAATGGGCGTACGCCCGCTTCTATTCCGGCGATGCGATCCGGCAGCGCCTGCTCCCCCGCTGGCTTCGCTTCTACAATCCCCGCAGACCCCACACCCCTGTTGGGTGGCCAGGTTCTTGTCAACAATGCTGGTCGAAACTACACCCTAGGCGGAGCGCTAACTGTTGCCAGCCGAGCGATCCTACTGCCCATGGCGTCGCCCACGGCCCGCAACTGTCGCCTCCTCGTAAACGGCCAGAGTCTGTTCGGCAGTCTTGCGCCAGGTAAAGGACCGGGCCCGCTGCAGCCCTAATCCTCTTAGGTCTTCACGTCTTTTCGGATCGGTCCCTAAGAGCACTAAAGCTCGGCAAATGTCATAAGGATCAAGTGGGTCCACGAGCATAGCTGCTTCCCCCGCGACCTCTGGCAATGCTCCCGCATTAGAGGTGACCACCGGTGTACCGGATGTCATGGCCTCGAGTACCGGGAGGCCAAACCCCTCCTCAAGCGATGGGTAGACGAGAGCGTCGGCCTGACGCATGAAACAAGCCAGTACGCTGTCGTCGACGAACCCAACAAGCTCCACTTCTCCGGTGGTTTGAGCACGCCTGAGCTCTCGCAGCGTTGGGTCGGCTAGCCAGCCAATACGGCCCGTAACGATTAGGCGTTGCCAAATAAGGCCTCGACGGCGAGCAGTTAGGAACGCCGTCAACAGCCGCGATAAGTTCTTGCGGGGTTCGATGGTGCTTACAAATAGGAAGAAGGGCGTCTCTAGCTTGTACTTGCGGCTGATCGTCATGTCCTCACTCGTCGCATCCGGCGCAAATATGGGATCCGGAGCCAAATGGATAGCTCGGATTCTCTTCGTATCAACCCCCACTTCGCAGTGCAGGGAGTTCGCCGTGTATTCAGAATCGGCAATCACCAGAGGATCCAGCTGAAGGGCTTTGTTTAGGGCAGTCCGATGGAACCAACGGTCCTTGCGAGAATAGTTCTCTGGGCTACTTATGAAGGTGACGTCATGCACAGTGATCACAAGTGCCGCTTGCCGGCTCGCGACGTAGGACACGTTTGTTAAGTGAAGGACGTCTACAGAGCCTAGAAGTGATTCTATGTAGGGCCAACTCGCTGCGAGCCACAGTGCCGAATGGAGACGATCCTCCCAAGGAAGCCACCGCGACTCGAAGTTCGGTGCATTAGGAAAACTAAATTGGCGCATTCCGTGTCGTGAGCGAGTCAGGATCAGTGAGTATGTGTTCGCCTTATCTACTTCAGCTAGCGCCCTCAGTAAATTGCTGGTGTACCGTGCCGTGCCGGTACGCTCCTTCCACGCCGCAAGTCGTGCATCGATGGCCAGTCGCACGACGGCTAACCCGGGCCCTTCCGGACGGCCCGAATAGTATTGGCGGTCAGGACGTCTCGCCGATAGTGTTCAGTGTGCCGCCAAGGAAATGGCAGCAAACTCCGCTTGCCGAACCCGCTGGCGTTGCAGATATGACTCGAATGACGAAACCTGAGCTTGAATCGTGTGGTCCTGCCTAATCTGTTGACTGGCACGTTCCCCAATCGCTGCCGCTGCGGTGGGATGAGTCAACAGCCAGCTGAGTTTTTGCGAAAGATCCGTGGCATCGCCGGCTCGGCATGTAACTGCATTGTGGCCATCACGCAAAATTTCCGCCGCGCCCCCGCGGAGAGTTGCAACAATGGGTATTCCGGTCGCCATAGCTTCCAAAAGAGTTAGAGCAAACGGCTCATTCCATTCCGAAGGGAAAGCGAAGACATCGTGCTGCGCATAGGCCTCCGAGAGCGCAGACCTCGGCAACTGGCCTGACAATTCCACAGCTCCGTTGAGCCCAAGTTGGCTGGTAAGCTCCTGCAGCGCTCTCTCATAGGCTTCGTCTTGTAAGGCTCCTACTAAGGTAAGCCTAGCTTGGGCCAGTCCAGGAAGGGCACGTAGCTTCTGCAATGCCCGCACAAGGGTCGTCACGCCTTTGTACGCAGCGATCCGTCCTACATAGATAATCCTAAACGGCTCTCCGGCAGTACGCGCCACAATGTGCTGGGCTCTGAATGGGAATAGCTCATCCGAAATGCCGTTATGAAGTACCGGGGTTCTCCCAACATTTACCCCCCTCTGGGAGTATTCGCCTTGAAGGCTTCGGCTGATGAAGATGGTACGGTCCGCAAGGAAACCACTCCAGGGGGCGCAGACAAGACGAAGTCCTGTGTCGTAAAGCCATTTGGCAAGCGACATCTCCTTGGGCCTAACTGGACGGAATATCGGCCTCATTGCTGGTTCCAGCCAAGTGTCGTGGAGGTAGTAAACGACTGAAGCGGACCGTTCGGCAACCGTTAGCCAATGTCGCCCAAGGAATCCCCCGTTCCAAACAACAACGAAGGTAGGGCCCTCACGGGCGATAACCTCTCGCACAATTCGAGCGTTGTGCCATTCGGTGAAGAGGTTGTCGAGTAGGACAAAGACGTTTCGCCTCTTCTTCGACAACCGGAAGTTCGACTTTACTCGCAGCATCCTTAGGGCCGTATCTCCGCCGAGTCCTCCTTCCGGTACCCTGAACGTGCTCGACAGAACAGTCACCTTATGTCCGCGCTGTGTAAGAAGCTGGGCGAAATCGAAGCAGACCTCTTCATAGCCGCCAAGCCGTATCGGAGGGTATACGTTCGTGACGAACAACAACTTGAACGCGGTCACATTCCGGGAGGCTTTGGCATGGGGGACCGGGTCAATCACGGGACTGCCTCGTGTGAACCGCAAGCCGCGTTTCCGCGACTCGATAGATTGGAATCGCCTCGCCGAACACTTCGAGGGCTCGCGGTACGTCCGGAATAGCGGCCGAGCAGTCGTCCCAGATGATTGTGCCTCGCGACGACAGCATCTCCAGCGCCTTTAGAGTGTCGTTCTTTACGTATTCATATGTGTGCACCGCGTCCACGAAAACGAGATCGATTCGCCCACGATATGGAGAGAAGTCGAATGTGGCGCTATCCCCATGGAGTTGAGTTACCTGCCGTTGGTACGGCGTATCCCTGAAGCGCTCACCTATCCGCTTCCTCTGCGCCTCCCTAGACAGAGACTCTGTACCTGGTAACCAGAACCGTCTATCCTCAGGCGGCAAATCGAGCGTGAACAAACAGGCATCAGGGCCGGCATGTTGTGCCATCAATAACGTGCTGGCACCGGTGAAGGTTCCAAACTCAAAGACGGTCCTTGGCCGGAGATATGCAGCGACAACGGCCAGTACGTACGCCTCTCCGTAGGGAAGCGCCCACTGCTCAAACCGATGACCCAACTGTGCAGTCTGCCCATCGATTCCAGGGAATATGTCGGAAAGCAGGCGCTCGGGCAAGTGAGTGACTTTGTTCCCGCTTGATATTGGGTAGGCTTCAATATGCTCAAGAACGCTCCGAACGAAGGCCTTTGTCTGAACCAGGGTCGTCCCGCGCATCGGCACGTACTGAAAGGCAGCCCGTGTCGCCCGCATGATGAGGGATAGCGCCATTCCTAAGGCATAGCCCTATAGCCGGCCAAGGCTGCTCGTTCGAAGAGACTTAATGGCTGCAAACGCAACGAATCGTTTCCCCCACAGGTTAATGCCAAAGCCAAGAATGGCTGCGACGGCCCCGAGGACAACCAAAGATGCAACGTCGTTCACAAGCAACGGAGCCAGAAGATGCAGCATGATTGCGATAACCCCAGCACCTGAGACCGGCAGTAGCGTTGCTCCGACAATGTCAATCTCTCCGAGGCGGCGTACTGCGAGAACGATTGCAGCCAAAGCCAAAACCGTCCCAAGAGCGTACGCCGCTGCCAGTGCAGCGAAGCCTACACCGAGACTAGCAAATACCAATGCGAATAGCCAAGTCGCGGCCATCCAGCCTACAGATATTCGAAGTCCCGTGGAGGCTCTGCCCATAGAGTAGAGCGCTGGCATTAGTACACCAGTTCCTACTCCGAGCGCCATATTCAGAAAGAGCAAGTAGGCGGATGGTAGAGCTGGAAGCCACTTGGACCCGTAGACAAGCTCGATGACCTGAGGTGCAAGCCCCACCATAACGGCAAATAGGGGGAAGGAAAGAAGACATGTCCATCGAAGTGTGGACTCCAGCATCGATGCAAACGCCCGAGCATCATTTTGCAAGCGGGCTAGAGCAGGGTAGCTCACGCGAGCAACGAGGCCGGTCAATAACAAGGGCACGAAGGCATATTGCTCGGCCCAAGTTAAGTAACCGACGGCAACGCTGCCGTAAAGTAAGCCTCCAAGCGCCGGGATGATAGTGTCCTTGGCAAAGTGCGTAGCTGATTGCCCCTGATAAGTGAGGCCAAAGCGGACGCTCTCCTGTATTGGGCGCCACTCGAAGCGTAGTGCTGGGCGCCAGCCCGTCCTAGCGTACAGAACGGCTGTCCCTACCCCCGACGAGACAATTACGGCAGCGACCAGGCTCCACACGCCGAAACCAGCCAAGGCCAGGAGCACAGCGACCACCCAGAAGGTCAGATGTCGTGACAAGTCGGACACTGCGATCGGGCCGTAAGCTAACCGTCGCTCCGCAATCACGACAGGAACGGTACGCAGGGAGGTTAGAAACAGCGCTATGGAGAGGGCCCGAACCACCCAAACGGCGTTAGGGACTTTGTAAACAAGCACGAATACCGGAGCCACCAAGAACAAAATGGAGCTTAGCCCCAAAATGAAAGCCAACTGGCAGGTAAAGACGGCCTCGAGCTCGTGCCGGCCCAAGTCTCCTGGCTTGCGAATCAGTGCAGCTCCTAGTCCAAGCTCACTGAATACCGCAAAGAGATTGATTGCGAAGTAGGCAATCGCGAAGATTCCAAAGGTGGAAGGCGCAAGGACCCTAGCCAACACGATGCTTCCTACGAGTTGCAACAACTTAACGATGATTTCGCGACCGGCGAGGCGCACGATGCCAGCTAGGGCAAGCTGCTGAAGTGCTCCAATATCTCGCCCGCTTATTTCTAGCGGGGTCAGAAAGCGAATCCCTCGGCTAACATCTGACGACCAACGCCGCTCGAGTCGAGGACTCCCAGAAACCGGGGCGTTCGTCGCGGAACTGAGCCGATGTGACACGACGCCACAACGAGCACTTCATTTGATTGCCCTTGCGGTCGAACCCTGGAAGCCAGCCGGGCGTTAGGACACCGACCGCCTTGCCTTCCTCGGTAGGCTCTCGGACGTCCGCGTCGGCGAAGGATATCGCTACCCGTTCTGGCCTGATTTGGGTGCCGGCCGAAAGTAGAACCAGAATCCACATCAGCGCGGCAAACTGTGGACTCGATTCCGGTAGCACATCCACTAGCCCGTGAATCAGCAGCCCAACAATAGACAGGCTGAGTCCGAGATAGAACCCAGCGACCAAAGGAAGCCCCCGATTTCTTGCTATGCGCTGCAGTGCCCATGACCCTCTCGTCGCAGCAATTAGCAAAGCTAACAAAGCAAGGCAGCCCATTACGCCGGTTTCGGCCAACGTTTGTAAGTAAAGGTCGTGGGCGTGTATTGGAGGACCATTAGGGTCGAAGAAGAGTGACGACGCAGCGGAGAAACGGACGCCGTAACTACCAAAGCCAACACCGAATACAGGGGACGATAAAAACATCGTCTTGAAAACGTTCCAAATTTCGAGCCGACTGTTCAGAGACACGCTGGCATCTTGAATTCTCGCCGAGGTGGCTGGGACAACAAAGGCTAGCGCGAAGGCAGACAGGGCCATCAAGATCCCGAGGGGGACGCGCAGCCCCTTCGATGCCACGCGAAAAACAAGCACGCTCAATATCAGTAGAGCTGCAACCCACGCGCCCCGACTCTGGGTCAGGAAGAGAGCAGCAACCGACAAACAAATGGCTCCTATGGCGGCTGCGCGCACCCTGAATTCCCTTACATATATTCCCACTGCCGCGACAATCGGCAGAAGCAGATTGATGTAGCCCGCTAGATTGTTTGGATGCGACAGAAGCCCGGTCGGTCGCCCAATCCAGGGTTGATTGATGCTGAGCGGATACTCCAACCGGAATATGATCCCGAAATCACCGATGGCCATTTGGTAGATGGCGTAGACGTCGGTTGCGATCAGGCCAAACAAAAGCGCCCAAAAGGCCAGTCTCAAAAGACCCGATTCCCTTATGACAATAACCGCGACATACCCGAAGGCCACATAAGTGACCAGCTTGTACAGGTATCGCACTGACTCATAGGGGACACCAAGCGCCGGTGTGATTTGCGCGTAAATGAGTGATGCGCACACCGCAAGTACGTAAGCGACCGCAAGGAGGGTTACGCCCTTGGAGATTCGAACCTCGCGGCGCCACCTGGCCCGCATCAAAACGGACGCGACCACCAAGAGGCGCGCTGGATCGAGTGCAGCGTCGAGCACAAACCCGCTTGGCACGTGCACATCAAGAGGCATCATGATCAGGAGTAACAGCACGGCAGCACGCGGAAAAGCAAAGATGAATCCAGCTGCCATTAGACCGATCCAAATAAGCAATCCCTGGGCACCACCCATGGCCACCGTCCCCAGCAGAACGCCGACAGCAACGACGACGGTGATGCCGGTGGCATGTCGCTGACGGCTTTCCAAGTGCCAGCCAATCGGCTTTACGGGTAGCCTGAATGAAGCGTCTGCGTGGGCCGCCCGTTGCCTCATTTCAAGCAAACCTAAAGGCGTCGTCGCAACCGTAAAGTTCAAGCAGCTGTTGACGCGGCAGGTTAACCAGCTTAAGAATCCAAGGAACCGGTAGTCCCGATCCGGATAGAGCGATTTACGGCGACTCTCTTGCTCGACATGGCTGCGACAAGCCCAACAAGCAGCCAGAAGAGCAAGAGCACCTTGTAGTCGTAGTAGGAAACGTCGAAAAGTGAGTGGACCATGTACGCCGCGAAACTGGCCGCTAAGCCGGCGACCATCGCACGCATAGCGAGCGTGTTCGCGCCCGTGAAGGCGCTGGCCAGACACTTAAGGAGCCACAGAAGCACGACGCCAAAAGCGAGCAATCCGAGCATCCCTCGCTCGGCGGCCATGTTGAGGAAGAGATTGTGTGCGTGGTTCAGCCCGTCATCACGACCGCTGTAAATCGGATAGAAGTCCTGAAAGTTGTCGATGCCGACGCCAAATACTGGGTGGTCGATAGCGATCCTTATCGCCGCACTCCACACCTGGCTACGATCAGCGAGCATCTGCATCGGTCCCGAATCAGACGGCCCAAGCCGGGCAGCGATCGGCCCGGCCAACCCGACGGCGAGGACGCCGGCGGTTACGGCAGCAGCGACGGAGGCGATGCGCCAGCGCCGTTCTCGAAGAAGAAGCCACAGGACCAGGGCGCCAACGATCAGTCCAAGCCACCCGCTGCGAGACAGCGTAACGGCCAGGGCCGCAGTCAGCGCTAATGTCGCCGCTATGGTCGGCAGTGTCGCCCATCGGTGGTGAAACGCCAAGCCTAGGGCCAGAACAAGAGGGATCACGAGCACCAGGTAGCCCGCGAACAAATTGGCATCGATCAGGGTTCCGGTCGCGCGTGTGTCCACGGAGGTGGCCTGACCTTCAGTCACAAACGGCACCAATGTCTGCACCGCCTGAACGAGCCCTGTCGCAATGATGCTTCCAATCACAAGTAGGGCATCGCTCAGACTGCGTACGGTCTGAGTGGCAATGAAGAAGATCGCGAATCCGCCGAATGCCTTCAGTAGGGCAACGACCTGAACGCTGAGATTTCCGGTTAGTCCTGCGAGCGATACGACGCTTGCGGCTGCAAAGAGTAAGACCGGTATGTCCAGCTGGGTGTGGACGATAGAAGGTGGATTGCTCAGGAGCTGGCGGCCGACCAAGACCAGGACAAGAACTCCCAAGAGCGCTGCAGAGCTGGTGAGCTTGACAGGCCCGGCGTACGTCGTCAGGTCGTACGGATAGGTGAACGCTAGGACCGCCAGGCCGAGAGCCGGGCGGTAAATGGCGGCGCCGGTTGCCAGCAATACGGCAACGGTGCCAAGAATGGCACCCGAAGGCGCACCAGCAAGGATGGTCCCAAGGACCAGCCCACCCGCTGCCAGCCCAACCGCCCCCAGCCATACGGGCTGACTTCGGCGGCGAATCCGAAGCCCAGCAGGGAGCGCCCTACTTTCGGCGCTGCTTATTGCCGTCCGCATAGTAATAGTGGTAGCTGCCAGCCGTTTCCTCGACTTCGGCATCGTTGAAGACCACTCCGAGGATTCGGGCTTTTGCCTGCTGCAGTTGCTTGTGCACCCGCCGCTGTGCCGCTTTATCCTGCGGTCCTGAGCGAACGACGTAGAGAACTCCATCGGCCAGTGGTGAGAGGACGACGGCGTCGGCATAGAGAAGGCACGGCGGGGTATCCATCACCACAAAATCGGCGTGTTCGGCCAGCTCGCTCATCACCGCCAGCATTCGCTGTGAGCCCAGTAACTCGCTGGGGTTGGGCGGGACGATTCCCGATGGCACGAAGGACACCCGATCAAAACCCGTCGGCAAAAGGACCTCGGCCAGCTTGGAATTGCCGACGATTACATTCGATAGACCGGGCAACACTCCCTTCCCATTGGGCGAGAAGCCAAACATGTGATGGAGCGATGGCCGGCGAAAGTCAGCATCGACAATCAAGACCCGGGGTCCCGCCTGGGCCAGGATGATCCCCAGGTTGATTGCGGTGGTTGTCTTTCCCTCCCGAGGAGATGCACTCGTTACGAGAATCGTCTTGACAGGGCGATCGATGCTGCTGAAGCTGATGTTGGCTCGCAAGGCGCGGTAAGCCTCAGCAAAGTGGGTGTTCAGCGTTTCTTCGGTCAGGACGAGCTCGCCGTTTTCGGTCATGCTGCACCTCCTCTTGCCGGCCGCAACGTGCGGCTGGTTGCCCGTGGGATGATCCCTACAACGGGGGATCCGATGAGCTCCTCGACCGCCTCTGGCTCCCGAACCGCGTTGTCCATGTACTCGAGCAGGAAGATCAGCCCGATGCCGATAACGAGGGCCAGGGCCGCCGCATAAGCAACCTTCAGGTAACGGGCGCTCGTATCGGGCTTAGCGACCGCCTGGTCGACTACGGCCGCCCCAAAGCTCGTCGCCTGCGAAAGCTGACTCACGCTGCTATTCGTCGTCTGCGTCTCGAAGTCGGTGTAGGCCGTCGCTGCCGCCTGCTCCTGCAGCGCCAGGCTGCTGGCCTGCGCGACAAGGTTCACGTCCCCGGACTGCGCGGCATTCGGGTGCTGCCGCTGGAATGTCACCAGGGCTTTAACCGTGTCTTCGTACCGCTTCTGGAAGTCGATACGAGCCGCCTGGACGTCCTGGTCGAATACGGTGCTCCCAACGGAGGCATTGAGCGTGGGGTACTGCGCAGCCGCCTCCTGGCTAACGGCGTTTGCAATGCCGGCCGCTTGTTGACCGTCTGGGTCAGTGATGGAGATGGTGTAGAGGTCACTGCGGCCAGAACTGACTTTGACTCGCTGAGTCAGGTGGTCGACGGTCTCGTTGAGGTTGAGCTTTTTGATGACGGCCAGAGCGACCGTGTTGGAGGTTGCGACCTCCGGAAAACTCAAGACTTGAGAAGTGCTGCTCGTCCCCTGGGACTTAGCCGTCACCGTGGCCGTCGCTTTGTACTCGGGTTTCGAGAGCAGGGCAAGCCCGCCGGCGGTCAAGACGGTGACCACGACCAGCAGCATCGGGATCCAGGCCCGCCGCTTGAAGATGCGCCAGTACTCACGTAGTTCCATGGGCTAACTCCTCCTTAGTGTTCCGCTTCCTTGTTAGTCAGTCGAGCGACCAGCGCCGTCTTGAGCCGGGGGAGCATCCCGCCGCTCGAGCGAAGGCCCTGGGAAACCGTCGAGGGGAACCATTCCGGGTAGCTGATCTGGGAAACCGCTGTGATGACCTGACGATGAAGAACGCTGTCTGGCACGAGCTGGCAGGCAGCCTCCCAGAGTGCGTGCTCGCCAAGCAGCCGGCTTCGCAACATGCGCTGGCGGCGAGGCGGCAGGTACGACGGTAGCGTCCCTGCCGGGACAAAGGTGTAGCTTGCCAGACGCAGCATCGGGACGTCGCAGGCTGCGTCGCCCATCGCCGCAATGGGAGTGGACCCAAGACGTAACTGGTCGAGCAATCGCTCGAGTCCCCTCCCCTTGTCGACCGAACGATCGACGAAGTCGGTATGGTCGGGGGCGACCCAGAATGCTAGATCGCTTAACCCATGCCGATCGAGCAGGCTCCTTGCTGCGGGCCCGGCAATCGGATTCGGTTCACCGTTAACGATCCGGCTCACTCGAACCGAGTGTTCGTAGTGGCCATCCTGCACGATTTCTGGATCGGCTCTCAGGATTCTCCGTAGCTCGGCGAACTGGGCGGCGCCCTGCGCGCTCAGCAGTGAAGAGTCCTGGGCGAAAACGCCGTCCCAGACCGCCGCGCCAAAGCCGCTAATTCCCCCCAGCAGTTTGAAATGCGCTACTCGCTCACGAACCTCGGACAGGCTGCGCGCGGTGTTAAGTAACACCGCTATGCGCCCCAATTCCAGAAGCTTCAGCGCGGCCGCCCCGGCTGCTCCCGTACAGGAAAAGCCTGCCCGTTCATCCTCCAGCACGCCATCGACGTCGAGGGAAAAGATCATTCGCGGCTCACGCACGGGCTGGAGGTCGAGGCTTTCGGCCCACCAGGTGTGCAGCAACGCGGTGCATCGGTTCCGGGCGTCGAGCCACTTCGTGTAGAAGCGCTGTCGAACGATGCCGGCTCGGGCGTAACTAAGCTCCGTGCGGGCCGCCTTGAGATCAAGCATCGCCGCATTCCAACTCAGTTCGTTCGGTCCGTTAATCACCGTTGCCTCAGGCCGCATGGAAGGTGAAGTGCGTGATTTCCGGCCGGGAGCCGATCCGTATTGGGACAGCCGTCGTGCCGATGCCCCGGTTGACGTACATCGGCGAGCCGTGGACCTGGTAAAGCCCGCGCACGTATTCGGCACCTGCGCCCTGGTGTAACCAGGCGCCGCTGAAGAGCGGAAGGTTGACCTGGCCACCATGGGTGTGCCCGACGAGGATGAGGTCGGAAGTCGGGGCATCGACGATGCTGTCGGCGATGTCTGGAGCGTGCGCGAGTAACACTCGTGGAGCACCGGCGGGCACGCCCTGCAACGCCGTCGACACATCATCCATCGAAGTGGCCGGGTCGTCGACGCCGACGATCCACAGTCCAGTCTCGAGCTCCGCGCTCTCGTTGACCAGGAAACGCACGTTCGCGGCGGCCAACTCCGTCCGCAAGGCGTCGACGGCATCGGCGGTATGGTCCCAGTTGCCAGGAACCGCCCAGATCCCGCCAGGCGGCCGCAGCTGACGGAAGATGTCCAGTCCGTCGCCAATCGCCGATCGATCGTCGACGAGGTCACCGGTGAAGAACACCACATCCGGTTTTATGGACTGGATCAAGTCGATCATGTGCTGGTGCTTGTCAGTCGCCGCGTGAAGGTGCAGGTCGGAGATCTGCACGGCGGTAAGGCCGTCGAGCCGCGAGGGCAGCTTGCGGATCTGCGCGGTTCGCTGAACCACTTCGATGTCCCCTGGCTCGTAGACGGCTCCATACCAGGCCGCCGGTGTGGCGACAGCGGCTACGCCCACGCAACCGATGAGGAACTGACGCCTAGACGGCACGTCTCTCTCGTCCCGTAGGGACAGTTGCGCGATCCATCGGCTGGTAGTGCCTGGCGATGACGTCGCTCAGCTCCTGGCGGAAGCGCCCGTCGCTGAAGCGGGAGGCATTGGCTCGGATGCGTTCCCTATCCCAGCTCCGGCTCTGGCTGTCTCGAATCGCATCGGCGAGCGCCTCAACGGTTTGGCGAGCGAAGCGCAGCCCTGTTTCCCCATCGATGACGGTCTCCCGGGCGCCTCCGGCGTCGTACGCGATAACGGGCGTACCCGCAGCCTGGGCCTCGAGCGGCACGAGGCCGAAGTCCTCTTCGGCCGGAACGAGGACGACCCGAGCCCTGGAGTAGAGGTCGCGGAGCTCTTCATCCGAGACTCGCCCGGTGAAATGGACGTCCGGTCCGGCGAGGCGACGCAGGTCATCAGCGGCGCGCCCGTCACCAGCCACCCAGAGCGGTACTGATAGTTGGCGGCACGCCTGGATGGCCAGCTCGATGCGCTTATGCGGGACCAGTCTGCCAACCGCGAGGTAGAAGTCATCGCTTTTGTGCTCAACAAACCACTTCGCATCAATACCCGGAGGCACGATGGCGGCGTCTTTTCCATAGGTGAGCCGGATTCGATCGGAAACGGGCTGGCCATTGGTGACCCACAGACCAGGTTGCCGGGCGGCACCGCGGTCCCATGCTCGTAGCCAGGTACGGAGGGGAGCGGAGAGAGATCGTGTCAGCCCGCGCCGGAAGTACGCGTCTGAACGCCATACGAAGTTTGACGGGCTGTTGCAATAGCAGACGTGCAGGGCGCCGTCAGTTCGAACGCCTTTCGCGAAGGAGGTCGTCAGGCTGATCACCAGGTCAAAGCCGGTCACCTTCATCGAGGCGAAGGCTAGTGGGTACAGCGCGGCGTAGGCACGTGGCGCCCGCTCGATCCGTGGCAGGCGCTGCATCCAGGAGGTGCGAACGTCGCACGAGTCGAACCGGGGAACCAATCGGCGATTCCACATCGCCGTGTAGATCGGCGCCGTGGGGAACATTTCGTGGAGGGTCCAGAGCATGCGCTCAGCGCCCCCGTTCTGATCGAGCCGGTCGTGAACCAGCGCGACCCGCTCAGGTAGCGGCGTGCAGAGACTCCTTGTGGCGCAGCCGAGCGGTCTCAGCCGTCACGAGCCATTCCTGGTACGCCTGGCCGGCAATCCAGATCCAGGCGCTTGGTCCATCAAGCAGCCCCCGGCGCCAGAACAGCATCCACAGCAACTTCCCGGCGGCTCGCGCCACGCGGTTACCTCTGACCTGGCCCTGCGTCAGGCGGTCCTTCGCCTCGAGGTGGGCATAGTAGTGGATCTTGCGCCAGTAGGTGCGGAGGTCCGGATAGCAGTAATGCAGGATTGGAGCTGCAAGTGTTCCCACCTGGCCATTGACCTGAACGCCTTCGTGCACGATGCGGCTATCAAATTGACCGCGGTCTTTCCGAAATAACCGCACGAGACCCGGGTCGCGCGGCGCTCGACCGTAATGCACGAGAGGGCGCCCCATGAAGAAGGTCGGCCGAAGAACTCGAAAGGCAGATTCCATCGGCTCCGGGGAGAGCTTCTCCTCAATCTCTCGAGCGAGCGCCGGCGTGACTTCTTCGTCCGCATCAAGGCTGAGGATCCACGGCTCGTTTGCCTGGGCGATACCAAAGTTCTTTTGAGCGCCATAACCGGGCCAGTCGCGCTCGAAGACCCGAGCGCCCAATCGCCTGGCCAGCTCTGCGGTCCGGTCCGAGCTGTAGGCATCGACTACCACGGTTTCGGCCGCCCAGCGTGCGCTCTCGAGGCAACGCTCGATGTTGCGTTCCTCGTTTTTGGTGATGACCACGACGGATACCGCCGTCACGATCTCCCTGCCGTGGCTGTGACCGTTAGGCGCCGGGCAGCGGATCGGGCCCAGCCGGGAGCCAGGTCGGCGATCCCATACAGCAATCCGGCGCTGCCGGACGTCTTCAGCCGAAAGACCGCTCGCGAATCGGTCCCTCGAATTGGCCGGCGGTCGAGGGCGAACCGATCTGCCAGTGAAGTGCGACGATCCGTGAACGCCATCCGGTAGCCAACTGCCCGTGTGGCCCTTCTGACGTGGCCGTTCTGCATTCCGTACGGATAGGCGAGATCGCGGACGGGCTTCCCCACTACCTCCGAAAGGCGCTCTCGCGATGCGGCCAGTTGCGCCAGGCACTGGTCTGGTTCCTCAGACGTTAGATCGACGTGACGCAGGCCATGGCTGGCGATTTCCCACGGCCCACTGGCCATGATCCGGAGCTGATCCCCGGATGCGATCGACAGTCTTGCGAGGTTCTTGTGATCCGCGTCCCACGTGTTCCGGCTACCGAGATGGTCGTACGGCGCGAACATCACGGCTGAGAAGCCAAGCCGGCGCAATATCGGCGTGACGACGTGGTCGACGTCGGCGTAGGCATCGTCAAAGGTGAGGAGAAGCGCACGTTCAGCCTCGGCCTCACCGTGCAGAACAGCCCAATACTGGTCGAGGGTCAGGCTGCGGTATCCCCGGCCGGCGAGGTCTCGCATCTGCCACTCAAATTCTTCGGGGGCAACCATAAGATCCCGTTCGACGGGGTCGGCGTCCACTGGCGCGGTCACAATCGCGTGATAGAGGAGGACGGCAGGTTGACCCTTCATGCCCTGGCGACCTCCGCATACACGCGCTCGGTGGCCTGTACGGTGCCACGGATGTCGTAGAGCTCGAAGGCGCGTCGGCGAGCGCGCTGACCCATGGCGCTGGCGGCAGCCGGATCCGCCAAGAGATCGTGGATGGCGTGACCGAGGGCTGCCGGATCGTCCGGTGGAACCAGCCGTCCCGTGGCGCCGTCCTGGACGAGCTCGCACAAGCCGCCGGTTGCCGACGCGATCACCGGTTTGCCCGCCATCATGGCCTCGAGCACCGACTGGCCGAACCCCTCCGGATACACCGACGGCTGCACCACGATGTCCAACTCACGGAGGAGCGAGGGCACATCATCGACGAAGCCCAGGAACTGGAACCGATCCGGGTTGACGCAAGCCTCTGCGTCACCTCGAACCCGGTCGGCGTAGGCTTCTTCCCCGAAGAGCGGCACCCCGGCGAGAACGAATTCCGCGTCAGGATGGCCGACACTGACCTGCTTGGCCGCCTCAACGAAGACGTGCTGGCCCTTCAGAGGCGAAAAGCGGGCGATCATTCCAACCCGGGACGCTCCTGGCGCTCTGCCGTTCCTCGCGTAGAGGCCGGTGTCTAACCCGCAGGCGATAATCCGGACCCGATCGCCCAACCCGCTAAAGCAAGCGGCGGTCGCGACCGAATTGCAGATGATGCGGTGTGGTAGCCAGCGGGCGAGCCAGCGCATTAAGCGGACCGCTGCCGGCGTCATCATTGGCTCCGAGATAACGGAGTGGATTTGCCAGACAACCGGGACCCCCGCCAACCGGCCGGCCAGCCCACCGAGGATGCACGCCCGCAGCGAGTTTGCATGAAGCAGCGCGGCCCGGCTCTTTCTGAGTCGACTGGCGAGCCGGAAGACGTACCCGATCGAGGTTAGGATTCGCGTCGGGCGGACCATCGAGCGGGCGCTGAGCGCGTCCTGGCGCACGCGCGCCACCGTGGGAGCGAGGGAGAACACCTCGACCTCGACCCCGAAAGCCCGGAGCCGCTCGACCAGCGGACCTTCCTCGCCCAGAATGACGAGAGGCTGCCACTGATCTCGGTCCAGGCGCCCGATCAGGTTCAGAAGGGCGATTTCGCCGCCACCGAGGACCGCCGCATGGTCGACAAAGGCAACGACTCGCGGCTTGCTCAGTTGAGGTCTCCAGTGCTGCGGCCAACCGTGCGCACCATGACGGCCGGCGTTTTCAGCAGGATCTTGAGGTCAAGGCCAAGACTCCAGTCTCGTACGTACTCCAGGTCAAGGCGGATCCATTCGTCGAACCTCGGGTCGTCTCGGGCGGTGACCTGCCAGAGACCCGTCATGCCTGGCGGCACGGTCAGTCTTTGCCGCTGGCCGTCCGAATAGAGCGCGACTTCATCGGATGACTGCGGGCGCGGCCCGACGAGGCTCATCTCCCCCTTCACCACGTTGACGAGTTGAGGAAGTTCGTCGAGGCTGGTCCGCCTGAGGAAGGACCCAAGGCGGGTGACTCGCGGATCATTGTTGATACGAATCAGATGGTCGCCACCAACGTTGAGGTGAGCAAGTTGCGGCAGACGGGCCTCGGCATCGACGCACATGGTCCGAAACTTGTACATGCGGAAGATCCGGCCGTAGCGCCCCACGCGAGCTGGGACGAAGAGAATCGGGCCCCGCGAGTCGAGGCGAACGCCCGCCGCCACCAGCAGGAGCAGCGGGCTCAGGACAACGAGAAGAACTGAACCAAGCGCCAGATCGAGCGCCCGCTTAAGTCGCTGCTGGATAGAGGGCCTTTGCTCCCAGGTAGTAATCGACGGTGGCTTGCAAGCCGTCGCGAAATGAGGTGGTCGGCCGCCAGCCGAGTAGCTGCTCCGCCTTGGTGCAGTCCAGGATGAATCGCCGCACATCGCCGGCTCGCTTTGGAGCACGGTTCGCTTCGACCTCGATTCCAGCCAGTTCACAGACCATCGTGAAGATGTTGTTGACGGAAATCTCTGCGCCGCTTCCGATGTTGAAGCTCTCATTGTCTCCGTGCTCGAGGGCGCAGAGATTGGCCCGGGTAACGTCCGCCGCATAGACGTAGTCCTTCGATTGTTCGCCGTCCCACTCGATCACCGGGCGAGACCCCCGCTGGATGGCGTACAGGAACGCCGTGATGACATGCTGGCTCGCCGGAATGTCGCGTGGGCCGAAGACGTTGCCATAGCGGAGGTTCGTATAGGTCATGCCACGCTGCTCGCAGATCACGCGAATGTAGTGCTCGCCGGCCACCTTGGACACGCCGTACGGGCTGATCGGGCGCAGCGGCTCCGTTTCGGCAACCGGTTGACGTTCCGGATTCCCGTACACGGTCCCACCTGAGGACGCGAAAACGATCTTGCGCACACCCGTGAGTCCCGCGGCGTCGAGAACGTTGAGCGTGCCGACGACATTGATCTGGCTGTCTCGGATCGGATCCGAGGCTGAGGCCGCCACCAGCGTCTGCGCTGCCTGGTGGAGGACCACCTCGGGCTGGAATTGCTCAAAGGCATGTAGGAGCTCAGCTCGGTTGGTGATGTCGACCAGGACGAACTCAACCTCGGGCGGCAGATTGCCACGCGCTCCGGTGGCCAGGTTGTCAACGACCATCACCTCGTGACCGGCGTTCAGCAGCGCCTCGACCACGTGGGATCCGACGAATCCGGCGCCTCCGGTAACGAGGGCTCGCATCAGTAGGCGCCCCGGCTGGACAAAACGGCCGGCACCGTTCGCGCCAGGATGGCCAGGTCCAGACTCAACGACATCCGCTGGACATAATCGCGATCCAGGCGAATGCGATCGGCCTTGCTCAGCTTCTGGCGGCCGCTCACCTGCCAGAGGCCCGTAAGTCCCGGCCGCACGGACAGCAGGAGGGCGGCTGTGTCGCCCCACTCCGGGAGCTCGCCTGGCGTGATCATGCGCGGGCCGACGAGGCTCATCTCGCCTCTCAGCACATTCACCAGTTGGGGAAGTTCATCAATGCTCAGCCGTCGCAACCAGCGCCCGACCGTCGTTACCCGGGGATCGACCACCAACTTGTTGGTGGCCGCAAACGCCAGCCGCAGGCTCGAATCCCGTTCCAGCACCTCCTCAGCATTCGGCATCATGGTGCGAATTTTGAAGGCATCAAACGTCTGGCCGCTCTGACCGATGACCCGTCGTCGGTAGATGACAGGCCGGCCCGAGCCGATCTGAACAGCAAGCAGGCTGCCGGCAAGAATCGGGCTCACGAGCACCAGCAAGACACCGGCGACGACAAGGTCCAGCGCCCGCTTGAGAGACGAATAACTCGTGGCCTTCAGGATCTCAGCCAAAACGCGCCTTTACCCGCTGAAAGAGCACTTGAAGGTCGAGCCAGATGCTGTAGCTCCGGATGTAGTAGAGGTCGAGGACGGCCTGGGCGTCTGCGTCACTGACCTGGCGCCACGAACCGGTCAGCCCTGGCCGGATACTTAGAAGCCTCGTTTGAGCGCGATCATCCTTGCCCTCCATCGGACGGGGCCCGACGATACTGAGTTCCCCGCGCAATACGTTGACTAACCCGGGCAGCTTTCGGATGAATATGGAACTGGCGGGACCACCCGGGTGGAAGCTGAACAACGCGAACGGGCGCCCATATTGCCCGACGACACGGCGTCGATCGATAACGCTCCGGCCGTTGAGTCGTAGCCAGCCCGCTGCGAGTGCCATTACTGGCGAGAGGAGCACGAGCATCAGGATTGACAGACCGTAGTCGAGACTCGATTTGAAGATCGCCTCGAGCGGCGTCAGGCGAGCCTTCTTGACCGTCAGCAGGGGCACGTGATTCCTCTCGGACAGCCCGACCCTCGTCGTCAGCAGGTCGTAAAAGCCAGCCGGCAGGTGCACCCGCAGTCCGTTGGGCGCCGCGGCGGCGTCTGTCAGCACTGTCTGGAGGGTTTCCCAGGGTAAGGCCTGGGGAACCACGATCGCCTCATCGGCATGCGTACGCGCCGCGACCTGCATCAGGGCAGATGACCCACCGAGCACCCGGTGGCCGTTGCCGAGGACGGAGCCAGCCGGAACGTAATCATCCAGGAAGCCAACGATTCGGACGCCACTCCCATTCTGGCTCAGCTGCGTGGCCACGGCCAGGCTGTGCGCGTTTGCACCTACGATGATCGTCTTCGCCGTGAAATGGCCCCTGCGCTGAAGCTGGTAGGCGGCTCGTCTGATCAGAAACCGCCCGCTGCCTAAGAGCGCAGCTGAAAATGCCCACGAGAGCACGATCCATTCCCGAGACACGATCCACCGAGTCACGAAGCTGACCAGCACGATCGCCAGCAGGCCGTAAGTGCAGGCACGAAAGACGGCCGCATATTCGCGGGTTCCACCCAACAGGTTTTGCGGATCGTAGAGGCCCTGCGCCACGAAGATGAGGCTGAAGATCGGCAATATCAGCAGGATGAAGCTCCAATCCGGCGTTCCCCGGCCTCCGAACGCCGGCTGCGAGGCCAGCCAGGCGGCCAGTTTTAAGCCCAGCAGGACGCATGCGAGGTCCACGACCACCAGCGTGCTGACGAGGAAACGCCAGGCCCGGGATTTAGGCATGAACCGGCGTCCGGCTCCCGTCATATAGCCCGACCAGGTTGTTCATGATCACCATCGCGCCCCCACTCTCGAACCGAAAATCCATCCGCGTCAGCCCGTTCGCCTCGAGCGTCTCGGTCACATGGTCCTGGCGGTCCGGCTCGCAATAGAGCAGCAGGAAACCGCCACCGCCCGCACCGGCGATCTTTCCGCCGCTGGCCCCCGCCGCGCGCGCGGCCTCATACCAGCGGTCGATCCATGGGTCGCTGATCCCCCGGGCCAGTTGTCGCTTGGCAAGCCATGATCGGTGCAGGCACTCGCCAACGGCAGAGATGTTTCCCATCCCGAGCTGCTTTCGCAGGTCGAGCGCGCCCGTCTTGATTTGATGCAACGCCTCGATCACAACCGCTCGGTTCCGCTCGCTGCTGCGCTTCTGCTCGCCCAGGATTTGGGCCGAGTTCCTGGACCGGCCGGTGAAGAAGAGCATCATCCGACGTTCGAGCGCCCCGAGGGTTTCCTGTGCCATCTCGAGCGCCTCGACCGTGACGCCCTCCGTCCCGAATTCGATGAAGTTGAGGCCCCCGAAGGAGGCCGCAAACTGGTCCTGCTTTCCGATCGGCATGCCGAGCTTTTCGATTTCGATCTGACAAGCGAGCTCTGCCACCTGCTGCCGGCTCATTCGCAAACCGCGCAGCACCGACATCGCTTTGACGAGCGCCACGGCCACGGTGCTGGATGAACCAAGGCCCGTCCCAGGCGGCACCTGCGAAGCCAGAAAGACCGAAAGGCCGGTTTGGATCCCGAAGTGATCGATGATCACCTTCGGCAGGCGCAGGTCGCCGTCCCAGAGCGGGGACTCGTCCAGGCGCTGACGGTAGAACGTCTGGTAGTCCGAGGAAGCTACCTGGATGTGATTGCTATCGCTGGGGGAAACGAAGACGTAGAAGTACTTGTCGATGGTCACGCTGACGACGGCGCCACCGTACTTCCCGTAGTAGGCTTCCAGGTCGGTACCGCCGCCGGCCAGGCTGATGCGCAGCGGCGCCCGAGCGATCAGCACGGCCGCACGTCAGCCTTGGTCATCGCTTCAGCGATCACTTGCACCGCTTCGGTCAGATCGCGAACGACCGGTAAACCGGGTTGAGCTCCATCCAGGCCATCGTCCCGAATCAGAACTGGCTGAGATCCGACGGCTCTGCCAGCGAGCACGTCCGACTCGGAGTCGCCAACCATAAACGAGTGATGCAGCGCGATGCCGAGCTCAGCGCTGGCCCGCGTCAAGAGCCCAGTCCCGGGCTTGCGGCAAGCGCAACCAGTCTCGGGCGTATGCGGGCAGGCGTAGATTCGCTCGATGCGCCCGCCCGAGTTCGCGACTTCCTCGCTCATTCGGCTATGAATGCGTATCAGCTCCTCGTTGGCGATCAAGCCGCGACCCACGACCGCCTGGTTGGTGATGACGATGACACGCGCCTGCATGCGGTGCAGCCGAGCCAGCGCCTCCAGGGATCGCGGAAGGAACTCAAATTCCTCCCAGGACTTGACATGATCCGGCCGGCGGCGGTTGATGACGCCGTCGCGGTCCAGGAAAACGGTGATCGCACCGTTTTGCTTACTCAATCAGTGCCGCTCGGGTCGACTCAGTGATCGCATGCTCGAGCACCAGGTGGCAGTCTTCAACCACGCCGTAGCTGTTGCTTTCCACGTGGATGGCCGCGTCGGCAGCGTCTTTCAGAGATCCGCCGGCAAAGCCGACCAGGCCGACCGTCGTCGCGCCCCGGGCGCGCGCCGCATCGATCGCCGCCAGCACGTTGGGTGAGTTGCCGCTGGCACTGATGGCGATGACGACGTCACCGGTGTTCAGAAGGTTGTAGAGTTGCTCGGCGAAAACGTTCTCGTAGCTCGTGTCGTTTGCCCATGCTGTGAGCAGCGCGACATTGTCGGTGAGCGACGTGACGCGCAGTCGAGCGCGGCCCTCAACAATCGTCGCTTTCGACAGGTCGCAGGCAAAGTGGGTCGCGGTCGCGGCGCTCCCACCGTTCCCCACGATGTACACGTGCTTGTTGCGCCGGTAGGCGTCCAGGATGATGGCAACGACCCGTTCCATCTCCGCGATCGGTATCCGGGCGAGAACCGCGCGCACTTCGGTGATATGGTCTTCCAGCGCCGCGGTGATGCTCGACCGTTCGATCAGCTGCATAGGCTTACCCCTCCCCTCTCCTGCGTGGTTGTGTGAAATGCGGTCGTCTGCGTCACGAGCTCAAAGGCGCGCCGTGCCCGATCCTGTGAGGTGAATCGCTGAGAAGCTTGTCTCCGTCGCGCCGCGGCCTCGGGACTGTCCGTTGCGAGCGCCTCTTCGATCGCTGGAATGAACTGGCTGGCCGGCGCCAGCTCGATCA
This sequence comes from Candidatus Dormiibacterota bacterium, assembly GCA_035544955.1. Classification (NCBI taxonomy): domain Bacteria; kingdom Bacillati; phylum Candidatus Dormiibacterota; species Candidatus Dormiibacterota bacterium. Next base: position 3,583 of record DASZZN010000030.1, on the reverse strand, counting down.
GGTCTTTGAAGATGTCGAGTTCGGCCATTGGCGTGCTCACGACCGGCCTTCCCTCCGCGAGGTAGTCGAAGACCTTCACGGGCAGCGCCGCCTCCGTCCACTCATTGAGGACGCACGGATTGAGGGCGACGTCGCAGCCCGCAATCACGCCCCTGGCCTCGTCGGGCCGCAGGATGCCGAGCCAGTGCACGTTTGGCAGCTGTTGCAGCCGTCGTCCCCAGTTGCCATCGCGCGGGCCGGCCAGAACCAGCTGCCAGGCTGGGCGCCTGGTGGCCACCTCCGTGAGCAGCTCCTCGTCAGCCAGCCAATCAAGAGACCCGATGACGCCAAGCCGTGGGCGCGGGATGTCATTCAGCGCTCGAGAGGGTCTCGCTTTCAAGCTGGCGTCCGTTCCGATCGGCAGCCAGTGAGCGCCGCCTGGCGCCATCGTGAACTGTCTGGCCAATCCGGCGCTGGTGGTCACGACCATCGCCCGTCGCACTAGCTCCTGCTCGGCCCGTTCCAGTCGCCGGCGATCGGCCGGAGAGAACAGCGGCTCAGCCGCGTAGTGATCGACCGGCTCGTACACGATGCGGCCAACGGCGAGGCCGCGAATCGCCTGGACCAACTCAGGAGAGGGGAAACGGACCCAGAACACCCATTCGTCGAAGCGTCCTCTCGTGAGGGCGATGAGTCGTCGCCTGATCATCCACGCGCTGATCCTGGCTGCGGCCCCTCGACGGATGGGAAGCATCGGCAGGATGCCGCGACGAACCCGACTCGAGCGGGCCGGCAGATTTCTCTTCGACAGCCTGGACGGAAGCGACCGAAGGTGTCGGAGAGTTAACCCTTTGACCCCGATCCCCTGAAAGAAGACCGCCCGGTCAAAGCGGGTTGACAGCAATCCGAAGAACGTCCGTTCCTCTGCATTCGCTGAGTCCGGCGGCAGGAAACCAACGAACGCGAGATTCAGGTGCTGGCGACCTCCGGCCGAAAGGGGACGAGCCGAAGGCGCACCAGGGTGAATGCGTACGCCGCAAGTACCAGCAGTCCCGCGCCAACCGCGATAGTCGCCGTGAGCCCGACCGACATGACCAGTCCGAGCAGACCGGCGAGCGCGATCGCTACTAGAGCGGCCTTCAGAACCGCCCGCTTGGTCGCCGATGCCACCCTACTCCACAGTGGGGCAAAAATGGACAGCGCCCAGGCGGCCTGGACGATGGTGTTCGCGATCGCCGCGCCAACCGCGCCCCCACGTGGAATCAGAACGAGGTCCAGGCCGATGCTGACAACGGCGGCAATGGACCCGGTCTTGAGCAGCCAGCCCTGGCGTTCGAGTCCGAGTAGAGCGGACCGCGATGCTTGACCGAGGACACCAAAGACGACGGAAACGAGCAGGATCTGGAGAACGATGACGGCGCCATCGAACTGCGACCCGTACAGCAGCTTGATCACAACCGGCGCCAGTGGAATGCCGAAGAGGCAGATCGGCAGGGTGAGCATCGCGAGGTTTCGCAGGGCATCACTCAGGACCGCGGTAAACCGGCCCGAATCAGCTGCGCCGCGCGCATAACTCAGGCCAGGAAGAAGAACCCCGAGGATCGCTCCGGGGAGCAAGTCGACGACTCGCTCCGTGAGGGCGAAGGGGATCGCGTAAAAGGAAACCTGGGCCGCTCCCTGAAATCGCCCAAGGAACAGGATTTCTGATCGTTCCCAGACCACGGCGTTCAGCAGGATCAGAACACCGAGTGCGAGGTTGTACCGCTGTACGCGCGAGCGGAGGTCGGCCGGCAAGGACGCGCGCCACCGGATGCCGACGTAGCGCATGCTCCAGGCAGTGAGCGCGGCCAGGTTGATGATTTCGATGCCCAGGCTGACGACGAGAACACCCGGAACTCCGGCACCTCGCCAGAGGGCGATGGAACAGCCGGCCACCCACACCGGCGACGTCACCAGGTTCAAGCGGACCAGGTTTCCGTAACGCTGCAGGCCGGTGATCACCGCTCGCAGGATTCCGACCGCCACCATCGGTAGCAACATAGCCGCGCCAATGAGCAAATCAACTCGCAACTCCGGGCGATGGAAGAAGGTGGCGAGCGGAGGGGAGATCAGGGCCAGCGCCGCGGTCGCGAGAATTCCACTGAGAAGTCCCAAACGCAGGGCGCGTCCGAGGATGATCCCCGCCGTTGCAAGATCACTCTTGCCGTCCAGCTCAGCGACATATCGCCGGACCGTCGCCGAGATGCCCAGCCGAGCAAAGAGCAGCGTAAACATCACGACTGACATCGTCATGGCATACACACCGAAACCATCACTGCCGAGCCTTCGGGCCAGGATGATGGACACAACGAGTGCGCCTGCGAGCGTCACGGCACCGTCGGCGAAATTCAGGGCGCTGCTCCGTGTCAGGCTGGGCGCTCTCACGAGACTCTCTTGGGCGCCAGCAGGTAGAAGAGGCCGCGAATCGGCTGTCGCATGTCGACGGCGAAGTCCTCGGTGCGAGCGACTGGTGCCCCTGCGCTGGGCCCGTCGATCATCAGCGGCGAGCGCCATTGGGTCTCCGAATGGAGGTAGCAGGCACGCACCCGCCACGCCCGGCTGGGCCGAAGGGCTGCGCTGTCGTCGGCACAATTGAAGGCCCGCACCAGGCCGGCCAGCGCCAGGAAGAAACGCATCCGGATTTCGAGCGAGCCATCGTGGAACCGCTGGGCGTAATCGCGGGCTCGGGCACGGATGAACTGAGTGCTCTTCCGGGGCGCAACCGCATCGAGGATGAATTTCAGCGCGGCGAGATCGAACGCATAATCGCCCGCCGTGAGGTCACCCCAGTCGAGCAACCCGACGGACGTGCCCGTCGACACAATGTTGGAGCGGTGGAGGTCGCCGTGGATGAGGCGCGTCGGGACCTGGAATTCCGAGGCGTGTTCTCGCAGGTATGCCGACATCACATCCAGGTGATGGCGCACGCGGTCAGTTCGGATGGGCAAATCGGACAGCCGGTGGATCAGCATCTCACCAAAGGCCGCAAAGGCCGACGGCTCATTGACTCGCCCGGCAAGGTCGCTGGGCTGGTGTCCAGGGTCCTCGACCGAGTGCAGCCGCCGCAGTAGATCGCCCAGCGATTCCAGGGCCTCGTCGGTCGCATTTGACGCGTGCAGCTCCTCGCCGGCGATTTCCGGATACATGAGCACTGCCCAGGCACCGTTCGACGTCCGCCAGGCCACCTCCCGCGGGATCCGGTCGTCCTCCAGGACGGCGACCCTGTCGAGATTGGCCCGGAGGCGCATCAGGTATTCGATCCCCTGCCGGCTGGCGTGAGCGATGAAGGTCCGCCCGCCTGCGGTGACGCGATAGACGTCGGCATGACTCTGCCCGATGAAGGCAGTCCGTTGGACCGGGCCACCGATCGCAGCCTCGCTGTTGCAGATCTCGTCGATGATCGCCGCGAGGTTGAGCACGCGCACTAGGTGTAGTTCCCATCAGCCTTGTTGACAAGAACTGAGGTGGGAGCCTGGCCGCCGAGCGCGGTGTGGGGTCGGTAGCGATTGTAGAAGCGCACCCAGCGGGGCAGCTGCCGCTGACGTTCCTGGTTGCTCCCATAGAA